>NZ_JPJC01000161.1:20674-25171 GCF_000733135.1 Sphingomonas sp. FUKUSWIS1 | reverse complement strand
TCGGGGACCGGCAAGTCGGTGCTGATGCGCTCGATCATCGGCCTCCAGACGCCCGCCGAAGGCGCGATCACGGTGTTCGGCGAATCGAATATCGGCCGCGAGGAGACCGAGGCGACCGAGATCCGCAAGCGCTGGGGTGTGCTGTTCCAGGGCGGTGCGCTGTTCTCGACGCTGACCGTCGCCGAAAATGTCGAAGTGCCGCTGCGCGAATTCTATCCCGACCTGCCGCCCGCGCTGCTCGCCGAGATCGCGGCGTACAAGGTCGTGATGACCGGCCTGCCCGCGGATGCCGCGAACAAGTTTCCCGCCGAACTGTCGGGCGGCATGAAGAAGCGCGCCGGGCTCGCCCGCGCGCTCGCGCTCGACCCCGAGCTGCTGTTCCTCGACGAACCGACCGCCGGGCTCGACCCGATCGGCGCGGCGGCGTTCGATTCGCTGACGCAGTCGTTGCAGAAGACGCTGGGCCTGACCGTCTTCCTGATCACGCACGACCTCGATACGCTTTACGCGATCTGCGACCGCGTCGCGGTGCTCGCCGACAAGAAGGTCATCGCGGTCGGCACGATCGACGAACTGCTCGCGCTCGACCATCCGTGGATCGAAGAGTATTTCAAGGGGCCGCGCGGCCGCGCCGCGGTGGCGACCAAGGAGGCGCATCGCAGTGCCGACGCGGTTGCCGATGCCCACCCGACCGAAGTCCAGTCCAAGCAGTCCGCGCCGGACGACGCCGACGCGACATATGCCGAGAAAGAAGCAAGGACGCTCTGATGGAAACCCGTTCGAACCATGTCCTTGTCGGCGCCGTCGTGCTGATCCTGCTGGCGATGCTCGCGCTGTTCACCGTGTGGATTGCGCGGCTCGGTGGCACGGAAGAGAAGGAATATGACATCTTCTTCCGCCAGTCGGTCGACGGTCTGGCGCGCGGCTCCGCGGTGACCTTTTCGGGTGTGCCGTCGGGTCAGGTGAAGTCGATCTCGCTGTGGAAGAACGACCCGCAGTTCGTCCGCGTCCGCATCAGCGTGAACGAGGAGACGCCGGTGCTCCAGGGCACGACCGCGTCGATTTCGGGCGTTGGGTTCACCGGCGTCAGCCAGGTGTCGCTCGATGGCGCGCGCAAGGGTGCGCCCGCGGTCGGCTGCCCCGATTCGAACGGCCAGCCATGCCCGTATGGCGTGCCGGTCATCCCGACCAAGCAGGGTGGCCTTGGCGCGATCCTCAATTCGGCACCGCAGCTGCTCGAGCGTCTGTCGACGCTGACCGAGCGGCTGACCGGGCTGCTGACCGATCGCAACCAGGCGTCGATCGCCGGGATCCTCGAGAACACCAATCGCCTGACCGATGCGCTGGCCGATCGCGGGCCGGAAATCGCCGCGACGCTGGCACAGACGCGGGTTGCGATCCAGCAGGCGGGCGATGCCGCGCAGCAGTTCGGCGTGCTCGCGCAGACCACCAACGGGGTGCTCTCCGAAGACGTGAAACCGGCGATGGCCAATCTGAACAAGGCGATCCAGTCGGCACAGACCAGCGCCGAAACGCTGAACGCGGCGATCGGCGACGCGCGGCCCGGGCTGCAGGCCTTCTCGAAGACCACCATTCCCGAAGCCAACCGCCTCGTCCACGATCTGCGTACCACCGCCGCGGCGCTGTCGTCGGTTGCCGAACGTGTCGACCAGCAGGGGGCAGGCTCGCTCGTCGGGCAGCAGAAGCTTCCGGACTATAAGGGTAAGTGATGACCGCCATGAAGACACCGCTGTTCATCCTCCTCGCGGCGCTGCCGCTCAGCGCCTGCATCAGCTTTGGTGCCGCCCCGCCGCCGACCCTGCTGACGCTGACGACGCAGTCCGCGGTCGCGGTCGGGCAGAACCAGAATTCGGCGACGTCGAAGTCGATCACGCTGCAGGTGCCGACCGTGCCGCAAGCGCTGGCGACCGCGCGCGTGCCGGTGCAGGCCACCGCGACGTCGATCGCCTATGTGAAGGACGCGCAATGGGCCGAGCCGCCCGCGCGACTGTTCGCGCGACTGATGTCCGACACGGTCGCGGCGCGCACCGGGATGGTCGTGCTGTCGACGGTCCAGGCCGTCGGTGATCCGAGTGCAATGCTGGGCGGGGAGCTGCGCAATTTCGGCCTCGACGCGACGACGCGCGAGGCGGTCGTGACGTTCGATGCCTCGCTGACGCGGGCAGGGATGCAGTCGGTCGAGAAGCGTCGCTTCGAGGCGCGCGTCCCGGTCGCGGCGATCGATGCGCCGTCCGCGGCGGCGGGGATCAACACCGCGGCCAATAGCGTCGCACAGCAGGTCGCGGACTGGGTCGGCCGCCCGCGCTGAGCTTGGATCAGCGTTCGTGCTGATCCGCCTGCGCGAGCATCGCCTCGGCTTCGGCGAGGTGGAGTCGTTCGACCATCTGACCGTCTAGCCGGATCGCGCCCTTGTCAGCCGTGGCGTCGTCCGCGAACGCGTCGACTATTGTCCGAGCCCAGGCGAGCTGGTCGGGGGTAGGGCCGAACGCGGTATTCGCCGCCGCGATCTGCGCCGGATGGATCAGCGTCTTGCCGTCATAGCCGAGACCAGCGCCCTGTTCGGCTTCGGCGGCGAGGCGCGCCGGATCGTCGAGCGCGTTGCAGACGCCGTCCAGCGCCACCAGCCCGGCCGCGCGCGCGGCCGTCACGATCGCCATCAGCGCGGGGATGAGTGGCATTCGATCGACGCCCGGGCGGCAGCGCAGCTCCTTGGCGAGGTCGTTGGTGCCGGCAATCAGCGCGGTGAGCCGCGATCCCGCGGCCGCACGAGCGATCGCCGGGAGTTCGAGCACGCCGCCACAGGTCTCGATCATTGCCCAGATCGGTGGCCCGTCGGTACCCAGTGCGGCGCGGACGTCGGCAAGATCGACGGCGCCGGAGATCTTGGGCACGAGCACCGCATCGACGCCGATACCGCGTAGCGCGGCGATGTCGTCGGCACCCCATGGGGTATCGAGCGCGTTGATCCGCACCACCAGCTCGCGCGTACCGAAACCGCCCGTGCCGACCTCGGCAACGACACGGTTGCGTGCCGCCGCCTTCTCGTCGGGCGCCACCGCATCTTCGAGGTCGAGGATCACGACGTCGCAGGCCAGACTGCGGGCCTTGGCGATGGCGCGGGGGTTGGAGGCGGGCATGTAGAGCGCGCTGCGGCGACGGCGAAGGGTCATGACGCCCAGCCTAGAAGACTATGGCCGGGGTTTGAACCCCGGCCCGCCTGCTGCGGGGTGACGCGATCAGGTGACGACGTCGGGTGCGCTGCGGCCGGTGTGCTGCGCGATCCCCGCAATCGATTCCGCCGCCGCGACGATGCTCGCCAGCATGTCGCCGGTTTCGCGGTCGAGATCACCGCCGACGGGCTCATAGCGTTCGAGATAGACGCGCAGCGTCGCGCCGGTGGTGCCGGTGCCCGACAGGCGGAACACAACGCGGCTGCCGCCGGTGAAGAGAATGCGGACGCCCTGGTTGCGGCTGATCGAGCCGTCGGTCGGGTCGGTATAGGCGAACTCGTCCGCGGTCTCGACGGTGAGGTCGCCGAACTGGTTGCCGGGCAGGGTCGCGAGGCTCCCACGTAGCGCGGCCATCAGCGCGTCGGCGCGCGGGGTCTCGACGCCCTCGTAATCGTGGCGCGCGTAATAGTTGCGGCCGAATTTCGCCCAGTGATCGCGCGCGATCGCATCAACGCTTTCGCCGCGGACCGCGAGGATGTTGAGCCACAGGAGCACCGCCCAGAGCCCGTCCTTCTCGCGGACGTGATCGGACCCGGTCCCGGCGCTTTCCTCACCACAGATCGTCGCCATGCCCGCATCGAGCAGATTGCCGAAGAACTTCCAGCCGGTAGGCGTCTCGTACGCGGGAATGCCCAGAGCCTCGGCAACGCGGTCGGCGGCCGCGCTGGTCGGCATCGAGCGGGCGATGCCCTTGAGGCCACCGGCATAACCCGGGGCGAGGTGCGCGTTTGCCGCCAGCATCGCGAGGCTGTCCGACGGGGTCACGAAGCGGTGGCGGCCGATGATCAGGTTGCGGTCGCCGTCGCCATCCGATGCTGCACCGAAATCGGGGGCGTCGGGTGCCATCATCGTCTCGTACAGCTCATGCGCGTGGACGAGGTTGGGGTCGGGATGATGCCCGCCGAAATCGGGCAGTGGGGTGCCGTTGCGCACCGTGCCGGCCGCAAAGCCCAGCCGGCGTTCGAGGATCTCTGTCGCATAGGGCCCGGTGACCGCGCTCATCGCGTCGAACGCCATCGTCAGCCTGGCGGCGCGGATCGCGTCGAAGTCGAACAGCGTCTCCATCAGCGCGGCATAGTCCTCGACCGGATCGACCACCTCGACGGGCATGTCACCGACCATGACCTCACCGTCCTGGTCGAGATCGATGTCGGCCGCGTCGACGGTCAGCCAGCGGTCGATCTCGAGCGTGCGCGCGTTGATCGCGTCGGTGATCGATTCAGGCGCGGGACCGCCATTGGCGATG
>NZ_JPJC01000161.1:8559-20535 GCF_000733135.1 Sphingomonas sp. FUKUSWIS1 | reverse complement strand
CCCGCCGATCGCGCCACGTTTGCGGATCATGTGGCTGGCGGCGGGCGTCGACAGGATGCCGCCACGCCCGACGATCACGCGGCCAAAGCCGTTCGCGGCGGCCATGCGGATTGCGACCTGGATCACCTCGCGGTTGAGAAAGCGGCCGTCGCCACCAATCACCAACGTCGCGCCGGCCTTGTCCTCGACCACGTCGAACACCGACTGGACGAAGTTTTCAGCATAATTGGCCTGCTGGAAGACCTTCACCTTCTTGCGCAGACCCGATGTGCCCGGCTTCTGGTCGGTATAGGGCGTGCTAGTAACGGTACGGATCATGTAGGCTCCACAAGGCTCGAATACAGGGTCGCATAACGCCGGCCACTCTCGTCCCACGAGAAGTCCGCGCGCATCGCATTGCGCTGCAACATGGCCCAGCGATCGGGGCGTGCATAGAGCGCGATCGTTCGGCGCAGCGCATGGCTGAGCGCTTCGGGCGTGATGCCGTCATGCTGGATACCGGTTGCGACGCCCGCGGCGACCGCCGCCTCGTTCGCGTCGATCACCGTGTCGGCCAGCCCGCCGGTGCGCGCGACGACGGGGATGCAGCCATAGGCCAGCCCGTAAAGCTGAGTCAGGCCGCAGGGTTCGAACCGCGACGGGATCAGGATCGCATCGGCACCCGCCTGAAGCAGATGAGAGACCGGCTCGTCATAGCCGATGCGAACGCCGACCCGGCCCGGATGCCGCTCGGCGGCGGCGAGAAAGGCGTGTTCCAGCCCGCTATCGCCCGACCCGAGCAGTGCGAGCCGGCCGCCGAGCGCCACCAGCTCGTCGATCGCCGCGACGAGGACGTCCATGCCCTTTTGCCAGGTGAGCCGGCTGATGACGGTGAAGATCGGGCCGTCGCCGGTGTCGAGGCCGTACAGCGTCTCGACCGCGCGCTTGTTGATGCGGCGGCGGGTGAGCGTGCGCGCGGTGTAGCGCGACGGCAGCGCGGCATCGGTGGCGGGGTTCCAGACCGCGGGATCGATGCCGTTGACGATGCCCGTCAGCCGATCGGCACGAACGTTGATCAGCCCTTCGAGCCCCATGCCGAATTCGCCGCGACGGATCTCGGCGGCATAGGTCGGGCTGACCGTGGTGATCGCATCGGCAGCCTCGAGCCCGGCCTTCAGGAAACCGACGCCGCCATAATATTCGATCCCGTCGAGCGCGAATGCCGCATCGGGCAGCGCGAGGTCGGCGAAGATTTCTGCGCCATAGCGGCCCTGGAACGCGATATTGTGGATCGTGACGATCGTCTTCGCCGGCGCGCCCGGACCGGGGGCGTAGCGCAGATAGGCAGGCGCCATCGCCGCCTGCCAGTCATGCGCGTGGAGGATGTCGAACTGCTGGCCGTCGACAACGCCCGAGGCGAGATCGGCGGCGGCCCGGCTGAACGCTGCAAAGCGCAGCCAGTTGTCGACCCAGTCGGCGCCGGTCGTGTCGCCATACGGACCGCCGCCGCGCGCAAACAGGCCGGGGGCGTCGAGGATCAGCCGCGGATGGTCGCCGATGCTCGCCGCGAGGATCCGCGCCTCGACGCCGAGCAGGTCGGTGTAGCTGTGGATGACCTTTGCCGTCCGCATGACCGCAGCGAGCGCGGGATAGCCGGGAAGGAAGGTCGTCATCGCGACGCCGTGATGCGCGAGCGCCGCCGGCAGCGCGCCGACGACATCCGCAAGGCCACCGGTCTTGATCAACGGATAGGCTTCTGACGCTACCGAGAGAACACGCATCAGCCGGGCCCCTGTCCTGATCGAGAAAGCGTCGTATACACCCTCACGCGATCAGCCGGTCGATCATGGATTTGGTTACGAGCACCACGCCGCTGTCGGTGCGGCGGAAACGCTGCGCGTCGAGTTCGGCATCCTCGCCGACGACGAGGCCGTCGGGGATGACGACGCCGCGATCGACCACGACTTTCGACAGGCGCGCACCACGGCCGATCTCGCAATGTGGCAGGATCACCGCCTGGTCGAGCATCGAATAGCTGTGCGCGCGCGTGCCCGTGAAGATCAGGCTGCGGTGGATCGACGAGCCCGAGATGATGCAGTCGCCCGAAACCAGGCTCGACACCGCTTCGCCGCGGCGTCCGTCATCGGCATGGACGAACTTGGCGGGCGGGGTGACCTCCGAATAGGTCCAGAGCGGCCAGCTGCGGTCGTAGAGGTCGAGCTTGGGCACCACGTCGGTGAGGTCGATATTGGCCTCCCAATAGGCGTCGACCGTGCCGACGTCGCGCCAATAGGCCTCGACCTCGCTGCCCGAGCGGACGCAGCTGTCGGAGAAGCGATGTGCGACCGCCTTGCCGTGCTTGACGAGGTAGGGGATGATGTCCTTGCCGAAATCGCGTGCGGATCCCGGCGTCTCCGCATCGCGGCGCAGTTCGTCGAACAGCAGTTTGGTGTGGAAGACGTAGATCCCCATCGACGCCAGCGCGATGTCCGGGTTGCCCGGGATCGCGGGCGGATCGGCCGGCTTCTCGACGAACGCGGTGACATTGTCATGCTCGTCGACCGCCATCACGCCGAAGCCGACCGCCTCCATCCGCGGCACTTCGAGGCAGGCGATCGTGACGTCCGCACCGGTCTCGCAATGCTGTTGCAGGATCAGCTCGTAATCCATCTTGTAGATGTGATCGCCGGCCAGGATGACCATGTATTCGGGCGCGTGGCTCTCGATGATGTCGATATTCTGGTAGACCGCGTCGGCGGTGCCCTCATACCATTGGAACTCGCTGATCCGCTGCGACGCGGGCAGGATGTCGAAGCTCTCATTGCGTTCGGAGCGCAGGAAGTTCCAGCCGCTCTGAAGATGGCGGATCAGCGAATGCGCCTTGTACTGAGTCGCGACGCCGATCCGGCGAATGCCCGAGTTGATCGCATTCGACAGCGCGAAATCGATGATCCGCGCCTTGCCGCCGAAATACACCGCGGGTTTTGCGCGGGTATCGGTCAGTTCCATCAACCGACTGCCGCGACCACCGGCCAGCACATACGCCATTGCGTCGCGCGCCAGTGGCTGTCCCCGCCGTTCAACCATGTCCGTCTCTCCCTAATCGTCCGCCGTATAACGCCCCGTTACCCGCGGCTTGTTCCGTCTCAGCCCTCAAACTCGAGCATGATCGTCGCGAGCGGGGGCAAGGTGACCCACGCCGCGCCGTCCTCCGCGACCACGCCGCCGAGATTGCCGAGCCCGCTGCCCCAATATTCATGCGCGTCGCTGTTGATGATCTCGCACCAGCGACCGTCGAGTGGCAGCGGGATGCGGTAGGGCGCGCGTGCGATCGGCGTCATGTTGGCGATGACGGCGACGGGCTTCGCGCCAGGTGCCTTGCGCAGCCAGGCGAAGACCGAATTGGCGGCGTCGTCGGCGATCAGCCATTCGAAACCCTCGGCCTCGCAATCGCGCGCATGGAGCGCGGGCTTGTCGCGATAGACTATGTTGAGGTCGCGGACGAGGTTGCGGATGCCCTCATGGCTGCGGCTGTTGCGCAGGCACCAGTCGAGCGCGCGGCCTTCGGACCATTCGCGGCGCTGCGCAAACTCCTGCCCCATGAAGAGCAGCTTCTTGCCCGGATAGCCCCACATGAACGCGTAATAGGCGCGCAGATTGGCGAATTGCTGCCAGTCGTCGCCGGGCATCTTGGTCAGCAGCGAGCCCTTGCCGTGGACGACCTCGTCATGGCTGAGCGGCAGGACGAAATTCTCGCTGAACGCATAGACCAGGCCGAAATTGATCTCGCCGTGATGATGCTTCCGGTGCAGCGGATCACGCGCCATGTACTGGAGGGTGTCGTGCATGAAGCCCATGTTCCACTTGAACCCGAAGCCCAGGCCACCGCTCTTGCCGTCGTCGCCGACGGGAGCGGAGACGCCCGGCCAGGAGGTCGATTCTTCGGCGATCGTGAAGGTGCCGGGATGCTGCCCGTACACCGCGCGGTTCATGTCGCGCAGGAACGCGACCGCTTCCCAGTTCTCGCGCCCGCCGGTGTCGTTGGGGATCCATTCGCCCGCCTCGCGCGAATAATCGCGGTACAGCATCGACGCGACCGCATCCACGCGAAGCCCGTCGATATGATAGCGCTCGGCCCAGAACAGCGCGTTGTTGACGAGGAAGGACGACACCTCGCGCCGCCCGAAATTGTAGATCGCGGTGTTCCAGTCGGGGTGGAAGCCGAGCCGCGGGTCTTCATGTTCGTAGAGCGCGGTACCGTCGAAATGCGCGAGCCCGAACGCGTCGGTCGGGAAGTGCGCAGGCACCCAGTCGAGCAGCACGCCGATCCCCGCCAGATGCGCACCGTCGACGAACCGCGCGAACCCCTCGACATCGCCGAACCGCGCGGACGGCGCATAGAGCCCCGTGGTCTGATAGCCCCAGCTGGGATCATAGGGGTGTTCGCTGATCGGCATGAACTCGATGTGCGTGAAGCCCATCTCGACCACATACGGGATCAGCCGGTCGGCGAGCGCATCCCAGGTCAGGAACCAGCCCTCGGCATCGCGGTCCCACGATCCGGCATGCACCTCGTAGATGCTGATCGGCACGCGGCGCGGATCGACCGAGGCCCAGTGTTTGCGGTGGCTCGTATCCGCCCATTCGTGCGCGAGCGTGCGGGTGATCGACGCGGTCGCGGGACGCAGTTCGCTGGCAAAGGCGAAGGGATCGGCCTTCAGCGGCTGGAGCCGGCCATCGGGACCGACGATCTCGTATTTATAGGCGCGATATTCGGCGATGTCGGGGATGAAGATCTCCCAGACGCCGACGTCGCCGCGCCTGCGCATCGCGTGGCGGCGGCCATCCCAGTCGTTGAAGTCGCCGACCACCGAGACGCGCTGCGCATTGGGGGCCCAGAGCGCGAAATGCACGCCCGGCGCGCCTTCGTGCTCGATCAGGTGCGCGCCCAACTTGTCATGGAGGCGGTGGTGATTGCCCTCCGCCATCAGCAGGTCGTCGATCGGGCCGAGCACCGGGCCGAAGCTGTACGGGTCGGTCACCCACCAGTCCGTGCCGCCGCCCTCGGCGTGATATTTCACCGGCTGCGGATCGCCGTCGATCGGCCCTTCGAACAGGCCGCGATCGTCGATCCGGGGGAGCGTGCCGAGCGTCTTGCCGTCGAGCGCATGCGCCTCAGCGGTCGTCGCACCCGGCAGCCACGCGCGCGCGAACGTGCCGCCGGGGCCGGCATGCACGCCGAGCAGCGAGAAGGGATCGTGGTGACGCCCCTCCAGCAGGGCAACGATGGCGCCTTCGGGTGGCTTCACATTACCGTCCAGATATCGCGGGCATATTCACGGATCGTCCGGTCCGACGAGAACCAGCCCACGCGCGCGACGTTGCGCACGGTCGAGGCGACCCACGCGTCGCGATCGTTCCAGCGCGTGTCGACGCTGCGCTGCGCGGTGGCATAGCTGTCGAAATCAGCGGCGAGCATGAACCAGTCGCCCTCGTACAGCCCGCCCATCAGCCCAGCGTAGCGCTGACGATCATCGGGCGAGAACACGCCCGAGGCGATCGCCGAGACCGCCTGGCAGAGCTCGTTCGACCCGTCGATCACGCTGCGCGGATCATAGCCCGATGCGCGCTTCGCTTCGACCTCGTCCGCGGTCATCCCGAAGATGAAGATGTTGTCGTCGCCGACCCGGTCCTTGATCTCGATATTCGCGCCGTCGAGCGTGCCGATCGTCAGCGCGCCGTTCATTGCGAACTTCATGTTGCCGGTGCCCGACGCCTCGAGACCCGCGGTCGAGATCTGTTCGCTGAGATCGGCGGCGGGGATGATCTGCTCCGCGAGCGACACATTATAGTTGGGCAGGAACGCGACCTTGAGCAGTCCGCCCACCGACGGATCAGAATTGATCCGCCGCGCGACGTCGTTCGCCAGTTTGATGACGAGTTTCGCATTGTGATAGCTCGATGCCGCCTTACCCGCGAACAGCTTCACGCGGGGCGTCCAGTCGCGTTCGGGATGGCTGCGGATCTGGTCGTACAGCGCGACCGTCTCGATGATGTTGAGCAGCTGACGCTTGTATTCGTGAATGCGCTTGATCTGCACGTCGAACAGCGCGTCGGGGTCTATGCGCAGCCCCAAGCTGTCCTTGATATGATTTGCCAGTGCCACCTTGTTCGAACGCTTCACCGCCCAAAACCGCTCCCTGAACGCGGGATCGTCGGCAAAAACATCGAGATCGATCAGCCGTTCGGCATCATCGAGGAAGCCGTCGCCGATCGCGTCGCGGATCAGCGTGGTGAGGCCCGGGTTGCACTGTTGAAGCCAGCGGCGTGGGGTGATCCCGTTGGTCTTGTTGTTGATCCGTGTCGGATAGAGGCGGTGAAGATCCGCGAAGACCGTCTTCTTCATCAGCTGCGTATGCAGCGCCGCGACGCCGTTGACGCTGTGCGATCCGGCAAAGGCGAGATTGGCCATTCGCACGCGCCGCTCGCCACCCTCGTCGATCAGGCTGATCGCGGCGATCGCGCGGTCGTCTATCCCTGTGACCCCGCGTGCCTCGCGCAGCAGCCTTGCGTTGATCGCGTAGACGATCTGCATGTGGCGCGGCAGCAGGCGCTCGAACAGCGGCAGCGGCCAGCTCTCCAGCGCCTCGGGCAGCAGCGTGTGGTTGGTGTAGCCGAAGGTCGCGCGCGTGATCTTCCACGCCTCGTCGAACGCAAATTCGTGATGGTCGATCAGCAGCCGCATCAGCTCGGCGACCGACACCGCCGGGTGCGTGTCGTTCAGCTGAATCGCAGCCTTGTCGGGCAGCGTGCGGATGTCGCCGAAATACTGGATGTGGCGACGGACGATGTCCTGGATCGAAGCGGACGAGAAGAAATACTCCTGCCGCAGCCGCAGCTCCTGCCCCGCGGCGGTCGAGTCGTTGGGATAGAGCACGCGCGTGAGTGTCTCGGCGCGGAGCTGGTCCGCGAGCGCACCGGAAAAGTCGCCCGCGTTGAACCGGTCGAGCTTGATCGGATCGAACGCGCGCGCGGTCCACAGCCGCAGCGTGTTGACGTGTTCGCCGCGCCAGCCGACGACGGGGGTGTCGACCGCCATCGCCTCGACCGCCTCGGCGGGACTCCAGTGAACCTGGCCGCTGTCGGTCGCGATCACCTCGCCGCCGAAGCCGATGAAATAGGCGCTCTCGCGGCGTTCGAACTCCCAGGGATTGCCGTGCGCGAGCCAGCTTTCGGGCATCTCGACCTGCCAGCCATCGTCGATCCGCTGGCGGAACATGCCGTTCACATAGCGGATGCCATAGCCGTAAGCGGGCAGCGCGAGGCTCGCCATGCTTTCCATGAAGCACGCCGCCAGCCGCCCGAGCCCGCCATTGCCGAGTGCCGCGTCGGGCTCGATCTCCTCGAGCGCGGCAAGGTCGACGCCGTGCAGCGCGAGCGCCCGCGATACCTCGCCGCTGCGTTGCAGGTTCGTCACCGCATCGCGCAAGAGCCGGCCGATCAGGAATTCGAGGCTGAGATAATAGACCCGCTTGGCACCCGCCGCATGCGCCGCCTTGGTCGACGCCATCCAGCGTTCGACGATGTCGTTGCGCACGGTGAGGATCGTTGCCGCGAGCCAGTCGTGCGGAAGCGCGGCCTGCGCATCCTTGCCGATCCGGTGGACGAGCGTGTCGAGGATCGAATCGGCCAGCGTCTGGACGGAGCGCTGCAGGGCGGGGTTTGCGGTCACGCGAATTCCGGATCTCGTTGTCGTCACCGGTGATCCTAGCCGCGCGGACACCTTTGTCACGCGGACTTGCGAGGTCGCGGGACGCGATCGGCCAGTTAGCCGTACATCCCCTGATCCATGTCAGTTTATCTCAGAGCATGCCGATCAGCAGCGTCGCGTTGAGGCCGATAATGACCGCGGCGATGACCCAGGCGAGCGTTTTCAGCCAGACCGGGCTGACCAGGGATCCCATGATTCGCGCGTCCCCGGTGAACTTGACGAGCGGCACGACCGCAAAGGGGAGCTGCAGGCTCAGCACGACCTGGCTCAGCACCAGCAGCCGGGTCGCGCCCGCATCGCCCGCGGCGCCGACCACGAACACCGCGGGGATAATCGCGAGCAGCCGCGTCACCAGCCGGCGTAACCAAACGGGCATGCGCAGGTCGAGGAAGCCCTCCATCACGATCTGGCCGGCGAGCGTGCCCGTCACCGTCGAATTCTGGCCCGAGGCGAGCAGCGCGACTGCGAACACGACGCTCGCAGCCCCCATGCCGAGCATCGGCGCGAGCAGCGCATGCGCCTGGTCGATATCGGCGACGTCGGTGCGCCCGGCGACGTGGAAGGTCGCAGCCGCGAGGATCAGGATCGCGGCGTTGATGAAGAAGGCGAGGCCGAGCGCGATCGTGCCGTCGATCGTCGCCATCGTCACCGCGTCGCGCTTGCCCGCCTCGGTCGCCGCGAACGCGCGCGTCTGGACGATCGACGAGTGGAGATAGAGGTTGTGCGGCATCACCGTCGCGCCGAGGATGCCGATCGCGATGTAGAGCATCGCCGGATTGGTGACGATCTCGGTCGTCGGCACCAGCCCGCCGAGGACGCCTGCCATGTCGGGCCGTGCAAGGAACAGCTCGAAGATGAAGCAGCCGGCTATGATCACCAGCAGCGCGACGATGAACGCCTCGAGCTTGCGGAAGCCGAAGCGTTGCAGCGCGAGGATCAGGAACACGTCGAGCGCTGTCAGCACGACACCCCAGACCAGCGGCAGCCCGAACAGCAGTTTGAGCGCGATCGCGGTGCCGAGCACTTCGGCCAGATCGCAGGCGATGATCGCGATCTCGCACAGGAACCAGAGCACGACCGAAACGCGCTTCGAATAATGCGCGCGGCAGGCCTGGGCGAGGTCGAGCCCGGCGACGATGCCGAGCCGTGCGGACAAGGCCTGGAGGACCATCGCCATCAGGTTGGACAGCAATACGACCGACAGGAGGGTGTAGCCAAACGCCGAGCCGCCGGCGATGTCGGTCGCCCAGTTGCCTGGATCCATATAGCCGACCGCGACGAGATAGCCCGGCCCGACGAACGCGAACAGCCGCCGCCAGAACGGCGCGCCTTCGGGGATCGCGACGGTGCGATAGCTGTCGGACAGCGAATGGGCGAGGGCGGAGCTGGGCGGCGGCATCGCGGGTGCTTTGCCGGATGGGAGCGGAGGGGACAAGCAGTTCGGGTGGCAGGCGGATATCGGGCGGGCGGCGCATGGCTCTTTTTGCTCCCGTCATCCTGACTTTCGTCAGGATGACGGGAGGGGCGAGTGGGGTCTCGCGGGCATGGCCTCGCTTGAGCGGCCGCGCTCAGATCACCTTCATGTCAGCCTGGTAATGGTGCCAGAGGAAGATCGCCGCCGCGCCGCGGTGCGGGCGCCAGGCTTCGGCGAGTTCGCGAGTCATCTTCTCGCTCGGGCGGGCGTCGTGGCCGAGGATGCGGCCGATCTCGATCTGGACCGCGAGGTCGCCCGCGGGCCAGATGTCGGTGCGGCCCTCGGCGAACAGCAGGTAGATCTCCGCCGACCAGCGGCCGATTCCCTTGACCCGGACCAGCGCGGCGATCGCCTCCTCGTCGTCGGCGGGCAGGTTCGTCAGGTCGAGGCGGCCGCTCGTCACCTCGTCGGCGAGGCTGCGGGCATAGCCGAGTTTCTGCCGCGACAGCCCCGCGCTGCGCAGCGTCTCGTCGCTGGCGGCGGCGATGTTGGCGGGGTCCGCGGCACCGCCGACGAGCGCGTCGAGCTTGTTCCAGACCGATTGCGCGGAGGCGACGCTGACCTGCTGGCCGAGGATCGTGCGAAGCAAGGTCGCGAAGCCGCGCTCGCTGATCCGCGGGGCAGGGTGGCCCTTGTTCGCGACCGCCACCGCGAAGGCGGGTTCGATCGCACACAGCGCGGTCATGGCAGCCTGCAACTGGTCGGCGTTCAGGCCCATGACGCGAACCTTGCAGCTTGATCGGGGCGGCGGCGCGCGGCATGGACCGCGCACGGTTTTTCGGAGGACAGCATGCCCAAGCTTATCGTCGTGACGCGGGACGGGGAAGAACGCGAGCTCATGGGCGAAACGGGTCTTTCGGTCATGGAAGTGATCCGCGACGCCGGGATCGACGAGATCCTCGCTTTGTGCGGCGGCTGCTGCTCCTGCGCCACCTGCCACGTCCATGTCGACCCGGAATTTGCGGCCAAACTCAAGCCGATGAGCGAGGACGAGAACGACCTGCTCGATTCGACCAGCGACCGCGACGACTATTCGCGACTGTCGTGCCAGATCGACATGACCGACGCGCTCGACGGGCTGAAGGTCCGGATCGCCGCCGAGGATTGATCTGGTCCCTTGGGACGGGCGGTTGGGGCGGGGGTTTCGATCCCCACGCCCCTCACCCTTCCCACCGCTGCGCGGCGGGCCCTTTCCCTCTCCCCCGGGGGAGAGGGGGAGATAGTTAGCGCGTCGTCACCGCGTAGAGTGCGATCGCCGCGGCGTTCGAGACGTTGAGGCTCTCGACCTTTTCCGAGATGGGGAGCTTGGCGAGTTCGTCGCAGTGATCCTCGGTGTTCTTGCGCATGCCTTCGCCCTCGGCACCGAGCACGATCGCGACGCGCTGCGTGCCCATCGCCTCGGACAACGTCTGCGTCGCATGGCCCGTGAGGCCGATCCGCCAGAACCCGGCTTCGGCGATTTCCTCGAGCGCGCGGGCGAGATTGACCACGCGGATCCACGGCACCGTCTCGAGCGCACCCGACGCGGCACGGGCGATCGTGCCCGATTCGGGCGGCGCGTTGCGGTCGGGGGTGACGATGCCGAGCGCATCGAACGCCGCCGCCGAGCGCAGGATCGCGCCGACATTGTGCGGATCGGTCACGCCGTCGAGGATGACGAGCGGACGGTTGTCGTCCTTGCCATGCTCGAGCAGGTCGGCGAGCCACATGTCTTCGAGCGGCTCGACCTCGATCACCACGCCCTGATGCGGGGCGTCGCCCGGCACCAGCCGCGCGAGATCGGTGGCCTCGGCGAAGGTCACCGGCACGGCCGCGGGCAGATCGAACCCGGCCAGCGCCTCGCGCGTGCCCATGATCTTGCGCACCGTGCGTTCGGGATTGGCGAGCGCTGCGCCCACCGCATGCTTGCCCCAGAAGCGCGGACGCCCCGCGGGGGCCTTGCTCGGCCGATGGCCCTTGCGTGCTGCCATCAGAGCGCTCCCGTCATCATATCAGTCATCGTCATCGCTATATCCATAAGGGTCGGTCACCACCGGCTTGGTCGGCAGTGGCGTGCGTGGCAGCGCCTTGTCCGCATTCGCCGCGCTGAGCAACACCGATGCGAGCACGATCGACGCCTGGCGCATGTCCTCGGCCTTCAGGTGATCGAAGGTGTCGGCCGACGTATGATGGATCCGGCTGCCATAATCGAGCGGATCCTGGATGAACTGGAACCCCGGCACGCCGACCTGTTGCAGGAAGACGTGATCGGTGCCGCCGGTCGGCCGCAGGACGACGTTCGATGCGCCCATCGACGCGAACGGGCTGAGCCAGTCGCGAAAGATCGGCACGACCGCGGGGTTGGTCTCGGCATAGAGCCCGCGCAATTTGCCCGAGCCATTGTCGATGTTGAAATAGGCGGCGAGGTCGGCATGACCCGGCAGCGGGGTGATCGGCCATTTCTGCGAAAAGCCGTAATAGCTCTGCATCCCGGTCTGCGGCGGGTCGTTGGGGCTGCCGCGTGTCGCCAGATGGCGGGTGACATAGGCCATCGAACCGAGAATGCCCTGCTCCTCGCCCGACCAGAGCGCGAACCGGATCGTCCGCTTCGGGCGGACGCCGGTTGCGGCCAGGATCCGTGCGGCCTCCATGATCATCGCCGAGCCCGCCGCATTGTCGGCCGCGCCGTCCGCGGCGACCCAGCTGTCGAGATGCGCGCCCGCCATGACATAGCCGGCCTTCGGATCGGTCCCGGGAATGTCGGCGATGATGT
>NZ_JPJC01000161.1:0-8427 GCF_000733135.1 Sphingomonas sp. FUKUSWIS1 | reverse complement strand
CTCGAGCGTCGGGGCGGGGCCCGCCTTGGCGAGCCGCGCGAGGCGTCGATAATCCTCCGCGGCGATCTGCACGCCCGGCAGCGCAGGCGTGTCGCCGACACCGAACAGATAGCCTTCGCCGCTGACCAGCTTGCCGTCGTGATAGGCCATCGTCGCGGTCGCGACCGCGCCTTCGCTTTTCAGGAACGCATCGAGTTTCTTCGAGAAATCGAGCCGCTTCATCCGGCGGTCGGCGGCATCGGGGTCGTAATTCGGCTGCTGAAACCGGTCGAGCCTCGCGATATCCTCGCCGCTCAGCCGCTTGAAGGCGGGCTCGGCAGGTTCGTCACCGGTGCCGGGCCGCGTGAGCATCACGATCTTGCCGCTGAGCTTGCCGCGCCATTTCGCGAAGTCGCGCTCGCGCGCAATCGGTGCGACGATCACGGCCGCGCTCAGCGCGGTGCCGTTCGTGCCGGGAGTCCAGGCAATGGGAATCGCGGTCAGCTGCACCACCCGCGGGGTCGTCATCCGCACGCTCGACCGTTCGATCGACCAGCCTCGACCGAATGCGAACCCTTCCTTGTGGACATTCGTGAGGCCCCAGTCGGCGAAGCGGCGCTGCGTCCATGCCTCGGCCGTGCGCATCGACGGCGAATTGGTGAGCCGCGGGCCGATCACGTCGGTCAGATGCTGGACGGTCACCATGACCTGGCTGTGGTTGGTCCCTTCGTCGATGATGCGGTTGACCATGGGTTGATCAGGCTTTGCGGTGCCGCCACGCTCCTTGGCGGCCGCGGGGCTGAGCGCGATGATCGTTACGGTTGCGGCGAAAATGGCAAGTCGGCACGGACGCGATTGGTGCATGAAGGTCCCCCTGGGCAATTTTTTATGCATGAAAGGCTATGCGGGGGCGGAAGTTGGCGCAACCCGCGTTGACAGCACCGACAAGCTTCGCCATTGAGCCGCCTCGCTCGAAAGAGTGGCCCCTTTGGACAGGTGGCCGAGTGGTTAAAGGCAGCAGACTGTAAATCTGCCCGGGTTTCCCGTACGCTGGTTCGAATCCAGCCCTGTCCACCAAAGCTTTGCGGTATCACCGCCCAAGCTTTGGTCCTTCGCCGGTAGCAAGGCCAGGCGCGAACCTTACAACCTTCAGATCTGTGCCGGGATGTCGTGCGGACATCGTGCGCGAAAACGCGTCCCGCGACGGCATTCGGCGCGCTTCAAACAGGGATGCCTAACCGCAGAATTGCGGTTAATGTAGGTCTATGTCTGCCAGCCGCATTGATCTCCTGACCGAAGCGCAAAGGGCCTGTCTTCGACTGGTCCTGACGCATCACAATTCGAAGGAGATCGCAGCGCTGCTCGGCGTGTCGCCGTCGGCGATCGACAAGCGGATCGAACGCGCGGTTCAGGTGCTGGGCGCGGGGTCGCGGTTCGAGGCTGCGCGGCTGTTGCAACGGCACGAAACCGCCGGGGATTTCGATGTGCCCGCAGAGCCCCGCGTCATGCCCTCCGCCACGCCCGCGCCCCGCGCCGCGAACGACAGGACGGAGGACGGGACGTCGCCAATGCCGTCGTCGGACCTGCTGGTCGCGACGTATGATCGGCTCCCATCCGAACCAATCGACGTAGCGCGCGCGCCGTCGCATCCGCCACAGGTCGGCCAGGACGATCCATGGGGGCTCGTCCGCCGCTTCATAGGGATGACGCCCAGAGGCGGACCGGAGGGAGCGGCGCGGAACCGCCTGTCCAAGGGGGACAGGCTGATCCGGCTGGTCGGGCTCATGGCGTTGCTGGCGATCACCACGGTGGCGCTGGTGACGATGACGATGACCATGACGAGCCTGTTCAGGCAGGTTCGCGGCAGCGCCGCCTCTCCCCGGGTCGAGCATTCGTCGCGCTGGGGTGGGAAATTCGACATGTTGAAGGAACGTCGTCAGGCAACCGACAGGGTCACCGCAGACTTTCTGAAGGCGGAGGCGGCGGTCGACCAGGCCGCGTCGCTCGCCGCATCGTGCGTCGCGACCTTGTTGCAGCAGCGTGCGGCGGCAAAACTGCCGGTCGCGACCGGGATCGCCGCGCTGCAACTCGTCGCGGATGCATCGTCCGATCTGATCAAGGCCCGCCAGCGCTTCGTCGACGCGCACCATGCGCTGGTCGCGGTACGCAGCGAAATCGGCCTCGGTGCCTTCTATGCCTATGGTGACGAGGGCGAGTGTCCGCCCAACGAAGGGGCTCTGCGCGACGATGCGTTGCTGCACCTCGTCGTTGCCGCCTGACGACGCGGCCGGTGGATCGCTTGACCCGATAACGTGGACCGCGTCTGGATCTTCAACGCGCTGCAACTGGCGGCGACCGGCTATGCATTCTGGCGTGGCGGTGCCCCCGAGCGGCTGACCGGGCTTGCCCTGCTGCTCGCGGCACTGGCCACGCGGATGTTTCACCAGCTTGGCGCAGGCGAGTTCGTCGACGTCGAGATCGGCATCATGACCGTCGACATCGTCCTGCTCGGCGTGATGATCGCCATCACGCTGCACGCCGATCGGTTCTGGCCGGCCTGGGTCACCGCGCTCCATGCACTGGGAACCGGGGCGCATCTGGCCCGGGCGATCAACCCCGACGTGATCCGGCTCGCTTATGCGGTCCTGTCGGTCATGTGGAGCTACCCCATCGTCCTGCTGCTCGCCGTCGGAACGATGCGGCATGCCAGACGGGTCCGGTCGCGAGGCTGGGATCTCGACTGGAGCCGCCAGGACCCGACCCTTCCTTAGCCCTGCATCTGAGGCTTTAAATGTCTTATGCCATTCCTTTCATGCGACTCTTGAACGGCGCACGGCCCGGGCCGGCTCTTGCACCCGCCGCCGTCGATCCCGCCCGCCTGGTGAGCGCTGCCAAGCATCTGTACGAACTGCGTCGCCAGCGCGACGCGGCATTCGGCGCGGACCTGTTCTCCGAACCCGCCTGGGACATGCTGCTCGACCTGTTCATCTCGCATCACGAGGGGCGTCAGCTCAGCGTGTCCGCGGTGTGCATCGGCGCGCGGGCGCCCTCGGCGACGGCGCTGCGCTACCTTGCGATCCTGCAGGAGGCGGGTCTCGTCCTGCGGACCCGCGACAAAAATGACGGTCGACGATCGCATATTCAGCTGTCGGTCGTCGGGCGTCAGCGGATGAGCGATCTGCTCGCGGGTCTGGTGGATTGCTGATCCGCAAGCTGGCCGGGTGACCGGTCGAGCTTGGCGGACGGACGAACAAGATCCCTGCGGCCGGCGCCGACCGGGCGTCTTCGCGGCTGCTGCCGCGCGGCTCGATACGCCGCGCATGGCGGGCCCCGATCCGGCCATCCGCCATCCAAAGCTTGAAAAATTGCGCCTGCGATGGCATATAAGTCTCGGATACCCGTCAATTTTACTGGTTTGCGGGCCTCCCAATAAATTCCGGCAAATGGGCGAGGACTTTGAGCAACGGTTGTGCTCGGTCGATCGCTTCTGTGCGTCTTTCGGCCGATCCTGCGCAGCCCATCCATCATCCGGCGATGCGCCCTTAGCCGTCTCCGCCCCTCGGGGGCCGGGATCGGGGGCGGGCAGGCGGTAACGAAAAAGGCATCATAGTGCGAATTGGATCGAACGACGACACGCGGACCGCCGAGCAGTCAGGCGAAGCTCCAGCGGCCGGCACGGGCGTAACGCGCCGCAATCTTCTAGGCTCGGCGATCGTTGCGGGCGTCGCAGGGTCCTCCGCCATGGTTCCCCTGTCGCCGGCGCAGGCCGCGACGACGGAACGTTCGGTCGACGTGCTGCTGATCGGCGGCGGCATCATGAGCGCGACGCTCGCCGTGCTGCTGCGCCAGCTCGAGCCGAGCTGGACGATCGAGCTGGTCGAACGTCTCGACAAGGTCGCCGAGGAGAGCTCGGGCGGCTGGAACAACGCGGGCACCGGCCATTCGGCGCTGTGCGAACTCAACTACACGCCGGTCAACGCGGCCGACGGCCGTGTCGAGATCGCCAAGGCGGTCGAGATCAACGAGCAGTTCCAGGTCACGCGCCAGTTTCTCAGCCACCAGGTCAAGGCCGGCATGCTCGGCGCACCGCGGACGTTCATCAACTCGACCCCGCACATGAACCTCGTCTGGGGCGACGCCAATGTCGCCTTCCTTCGCAAGCGCTGGGAAGCGCTGGGCGCCAGTCCGCTCTTCTCCGGCATGGAGTTCTCGACCGACCGCGCCCAGATCGCCAAATGGGTGCCGCTGATGATGCAGGGCCGCGATCCGGCGCTGCCGCTTGCGGCGACCCGCTCGCCGCTCGGCACGGATTGCGACTGGGGTGCGGTGACGCGGCAATATATCGCCGCGCTCGACAAGCAGGCGAACTTCACGCTGACGACGGGGCATGAGGTCCGTTCGCTCGAGCGCAATGCCAAGGGCGGCTGGGAAGTCACCGCGCGCGACATGAAGACCGACGACAAGCAGGTCATCAATGCGCGCTTCGTCTTTGCCGGCGCGGGTGGCGGCGCACTGCCGATCCTGCAGAAGTCGGGCATCCCCGAGGCGGACGACTATGCCGGCTTTCCGGTCGGCGGATCCTTCCTGGTCGCGGACAAGCCGGAGATCACGCACCGCCATCTCGCCAAGGTTTACGGCAAGGCCGCGGTCGGCTCACCGCCCATGTCGGTGCCGCATCTCGACACCCGCTATCTCGACGGCAAGCAGGCGCTGCTGTTCGGACCGTTCGCGACCTTCTCGACCAAGTTCCTGAAGCAGGGGTCCTATTTCGATCTGCCTGCATCGGTGACGATCGACAATTTCCGGCCGATGGTCGCGGTCGGCTGGGACGATTTCGCGCTGGTCGAATATCTCGCAGGGCAGCTGATCATGTCGGATGCCGACCGGATGGAGGCGTTGCGCGAATATTTCCCCGGCGCCAAGGACGGCGACTGGCGCCTGTGGCAGGCGGGCCAGCGCGTGCAGATCATCAAGCGTGATCCTGAAAAGGGCGGCGTGCTGAAGCTGGGCACCGAGATCGTCGCGTCGAAGGACGGCTCGATCGCGGCGCTGCTCGGCGCGTCGCCGGGTGCGTCGACCGCGCCGTCGATCATGCTCGACCTGCTCAAGAAGGTGTTTCCGAACCGGCTGTCGACCGCCGGCTGGCAGGCCAAGATCCGCGAGATCGTCCCGAGCTACGGCATCAAGCTCAATGAGCATCCCGAACTGCTCGCCGATCACTGGGGCAATACCGCCGATACGCTGCAACTCGCCATCGCCTCGCCGGCGGTCCATGTCGCGACCAAGCCCCGCCCCGCCGCGATGCGCGTCAAGGCGGACCGCAGCCCCGACCTCGCCCTCTGACAGCTGTCCTCGACCGCGCCCTCCCCGGCATTGCCGGGGAGGGGTAAGCTATGGCACGCACGCGGGCCCTGCTGGCGGGAAATGCCCCATATCCGATCCGCCCCGCTAACGAAGATCGGCCACCTTGCGGTCATGCGTGAGCGAACATCAGAACGCCAGAATAGTAAAGCCGTCGAAATCATGTCGACCTGGGACGGTCTTGGTCAAAAAACACGATAGACTTGTCTGTCGATGCCCCCGACAGTTCTCCCGATATTTGTGTTTTGCCCCGCCTAATCGGGATAAGCGCTGGGGGAATGTATATGCAGCCTGTCCGGGCCGCCGAACACTCGAAACGTCGCTTTGTCGCATTAGATGGGTTGAGGGGGGTCGCGGCGCTGATGGTCGTGGCATATCATATCGGCATCTTCCTGAAGTTTCCGAGCGGAATGACGGTCCATGGCAATATCGCGGTGGACTTTTTCCTGTGTCTTAGCGGTTTCGTCCTCGCCTTCGCGCATGAGCGGCGGTTGCGCGAGGGCGGCGGTGAGTTCGCTCGCTTTCTGATGTCACGGGTGGTTCGGCTCTGGCCGAGCGTGCTCGCCGGATCGGTGGCGGCCTTGCTCGTGGCGCTCGGCATGGCGGGCGGCCCGGGGGCGTCATCCGCCTATCGGGCGTTTGCCCTGTCCCTCATCGTCCTGCCGCGGCTCGAGGGGCAGAATCTGGTCTGGTTCAACGGCGTCTACTGGTCGCTTTTTGCAGAGATCCTCGTCAATCTGCTTTGGGCGGTATCCGTCAAGGCCCTCGGCAATCGCGGGCTGATCACGATCGCCTTCGTCCTTTCGGTCGCGATCACCTGGGTCGCCATCGACCATAATAGCGTCCATTTCTTTTATCAGTCGGTCGATATGATCGTGCCAACGACGGTCAGGGCCTTGGCGTCCTTCTGCATGGGGGTGGTCGCATACCGGATCTACGAGGCGCGTCGCGTGAAGGCGGATGTTGCGCCCGTGATCCTGATCGCCGCACTCCTCTTTCCGATGATCGTGCCCGGCGTCTCCTGGTTTGGCATCCCGCTGTCGCTCTTCTACATCCTGTGCGCCAACCCGATGATCGTATTGCTCGGCGCACTTGGGCAACGAGAGCAGTCGCGCGTGCTGACATGGCTGGGGAATGTCTCCTTCCCACTATATGCCACGCATCTGCCGGTCGTCATGCTGCTCTCTCGATTGATGGCGGGCCAGCCGCTCGCCGAGCGACTGATCGCAGCGGTCGGTATCGTGGGGGCTGCGCTGATCGTGGCGGAGATCGTCCGCCGTTTCGTCGAAAAGCCGGCGCTCGCCTTTCTGGGCGCGCGCCTGCTCCTCCCGCGTCGCGCCGTTTCGGTCGGCTAGCGCGATGCGACGAGCGGCGCCGGCCGATGCTCGGCCTCGGCACCCAGAAAGGCCCTCCACGCATCGACGAAGGTCGGCATTGAGAACGCGTCGAGACGCGCCTCGAGATCGACCCGCCGTGCCGCGATCTGGTCCGAGCGGAGTTCGGCGAGCTGTGTCATTCCCGCGGCGATGGCCTCGACGGAGTGCGGATCGACCGCGATCGCACTTGGTCCCGCGACCTCTTCGAGGACGCTGTTGGCGCTGATCAGCGGCACCAGTCCGTTGCGCATCGCTTCCGCGACGGGGACGCCGAATCCTTCGAGAAGGCTCACCAGCACGAACCCCCGCGCATGCGCATAGAGCCAGCGCAACTGCTCGTCCGAGACATAGGGCAGGAGGATGACGCCGGGGGTTTGCTCCGCCTCGGCGATGACGGCCTCGGATCCCGGTTCGCGGCTGCCGCAGATGACATAGTGATAGCCCGCATCGGCAAGGCCCGCGCGTGCGAATGCGCGGATGCTGGCCAGCTGGTTCTTGCGGCGCCCGATGCTCCCCACGGTCAGCAGAAACAGGCCTTCAACGCCGTCCACGGCGTGTTGCGCGCCACCCGCCACGCCCGTGCGGATCGGTGGATAGATCACGGTGGCGGGGGACCCGGTGCCATAGAGGCGCTGAAATGCCGCCTTGGATGCCTGGCTGACAAAGGCCATGCGGGGCTGGCGTTCGGCGATGCGTGCATAGACCCGCTCGTAGAGCGCGGTGACGGACGGGGCGAAGAGTTCGGGATGCGTCAGGGGGCCGAGATCGTGGCACAGCACGGCATCATGCGACGTGACGTGCCAGCCCAGCACGGTCATCGGATCGAGATGAAGGACCGCGCGTCGGCTCCGCTGTCGCGGCAGCAGCCTGGGATACCGGGCTCTGAGGCGATCTTCTTCGGCCCATAATCGACCGATGACTTTGCGGGACAAGGCATTGACGCCGACCCTTTCGGGAAGTCTCCATATCTTCACGCTGCGAAATACATCCGGCAGCGTGTCGATGATATCCCTGCCGATAAAATACTTTCCGGTTCGATTGTGAAGCGAAAGGGTGAAGTCGACGTCCCATCGTTGAAAAGACTTGCTAATAGTATTTCATCCCGAAATCATCGGTAATATGCGCCATAGAGCTACCAGAAATCAGCAAACGGGTCATGTCGAAATCGGAATGGGGAGCCCGACTTCTAATAATCAGAAAATGCGGCGGGGCGGGTGCTGTGAGGCACAGAGTTCGCCATGCCGGCTATCGCCGCCTATAACAGCGCATCTCACGGCATAGTCAGGCAATGATCGGGTCACGCCCGTCAAGACTGGTCGGCGCTATTGGAAACGATGGAGCGGGTAACGGGAATCGAACCCGTGTATTCAGCTTGGAAGGCTGCTGTACTACCATTGTACTATACCCGCGAAGCCGGCGTTGCCGCGGCCTGCGCCCCCGCTCTGACCGTCGCGAAGGCGAGACGGGCGGCAGAAGGTGTAGGGTCGCGATAGCGCGGGTCGTGGGGTGGTGCAAGCCGGGGCAGGATGGTTCATGGTTTGCTGACGAAAATCGGCTACCCGTGGCGCCATGTCCGACGCGCCTGTGCTTCCCGAGACGACGAGCCTGACCCTGCAACGGCGCCGCGCCGCGGATCCGCGCCCCGCGTCCGCGGTCAGTCACGGCGCCGGGCTGGCGGGGCTGGCGGGGGTGCTCGGCTGGGTGGCGTGCG
>NZ_JPJC01000160.1:0-1306 GCF_000733135.1 Sphingomonas sp. FUKUSWIS1 | reverse complement strand
TGGCGGGGCTCTATTATCTCGATGCCAAGGCGCGCACCGTGTTCGACGTACGGTTGCCGGGGACAGTCACTGCGCTGACCTTCGGGAATGTGCGGACCAATACGGTGGCGGTCTTCGGTGATGCCACGCTCGACGTGACGCCGATGCTCAGCGTGTCGGTCGGCGGACGCTATACCTGGGACGATCGCATGTCGCAGATCCAGCGCAACGTATATCTGGGCGCTTCCCCCTTCTTCGGCGGCACGAGCGCGCCGATCGCGCGACAAACCGACTTCCGCGGGACCGCAAGTTTTGCCAAGTTCACGCCGCGCGCGTCCGTCAGCTTCAAGCCCGATGCCAACAACACGCTGTATGCGAGCTGGTCGAAGGGGTTCAAGGGCGGCGGGTTCGACCCGCGCGGGGTCGGTACCGCGGCGCCCGACCTCAACGGCAACGGCATCACCGGTGCCGGCGGCGACCGGCAGGATATCTACAACTTCCTGTCGTTCGGGCCCGAGAGCGTCGAAAGCTTCGAGGCGGGATACAAGGCGTCACTGTTCGACCGCCGGCTGACGCTGGCGATTGCGGGGTTCCATTCGAAATATACCGACGTCCAGGTGCCCGGATCGGTCGGTGCCACCGTCGGCGGCATCCAGACCTTTATCGGCATCACGACCAATGCGGGCCGCGCCCGGATCAACGGTGTCGAAGGCGAGGCCAATCTGACGGTCGCGGAGGGCATTGCGGGCGCCGGCGACCGCATCAACCTGTCGGGAACGATCGGCTATCTCGATGCCAAATACACGCGCTTCATCGATTCCCGCGGGATCAATGTCGCCGCCAATCGCAAGTTCCAGAACACGCCCGACCTGACCGCGAGCGGGACGCTCGCCTATCATGTCCCGGTCGGATCCGCGGGCGCGATCGACGCGAGTACGACGCTGTCCTTTCGCAGCGATTCACAGCAGTTCGAACTGCGCACGCCGCTGCTCGACCAGCCGGCCTATGCGCTGCTCGACGCGAACCTGGTCTATACGATCGACGCGCGCTTCTCGATCGGGGTGCATGGCAAGAACCTGACGAACAAGCGCTATGTCGTGTCCGGCTACAACTTCCTGCTGCAGAACCCCGATACCGGCGACTATCTGCGAACGGCGGCGGGCGCCTTGCGGCCATCGCTCGGCAGCGACGGCGTGCTGACGGCCTATTACGGCAATCCGCGTCAGGTCTTCGCGACCCTCACCGCGAAATTCTGATGGAGCGCAGCCGGGGGGCGGGTGATCGCCCTCCGTTTGCTGGAGTAGAGTATGGCAAGTGATATCCCGGC
>NZ_JPJC01000159.1:0-2946 GCF_000733135.1 Sphingomonas sp. FUKUSWIS1 | reverse complement strand
CCCGATGCCCGCTTCGCCGCCGGCCCCTTCTACTTCCGCAGCCGCGCCCTGCTCGACGCTGCGGCAGAGGTCCGGCTCCACCTCGTCGCGCGCGATCGCCTGCGCCTCGCCCCCGGCACCGTCATCCTCACCGGTGGCGAATCCGCCGCGACCGCGGGTGATCGCCGGCTCGACGCCGCGCTCGAGAAGGCGGCATCCGGAGCGGTCGCCGTCCCCGGCACCCGCTTCCGGCTGTCGGTCACGCCGCCAGCCGCCCCCGTCGCGCCGCGATCAGCCCGGCATAATAGTCCACCAGTTCCACCGCATGCGCATGATCCGAGCGGACCTGCGCCGACGCCACGACCGCCGCGCGCCTGAGCATCCCGCGGTCGCGCGCGAACAGCCGCGCGATCGCCGCCGCCGCCGCGGTCGCATCGCGCGCGGTATAGAGCTCGCTGGCATGCCGGTCCGCAATCTCGGCGCACCCGCCCGTATCGGGCACGATCAGCGGCAGCCCCGACGCCATCGCCTCCGACGCGACCAGCCCGAACGGCTCGGCCTCCGACCCGTGGATCAGCGCGTCGCAGCTCGCCATGATCGCGGCCAGCCGCTCGCGGTCATAGACCGGCGCGAACATCCGGATATGCGGCGATCCGCCGATCCGCCGCGCGATCGCCTTGCTCTGGCTGCCCGTGCCGAACAGGATCAGCCCGATCGGCAAGTCGGTGCCCGCGCGCGCGACCGCGTCGACGACCAGCGGCCAGCGCTTCTCGCCATGATGCCGGCCCAGCCCGATCAGCAGCATCGCGTCCGCCGGCAACCCGCATTGCTGCAACAGCCGCCCTCGCAGCGCCTCGTCGCGCAACCGTGGCGAGAAATGACCGCGCTCGATCCCCAGCGGCATCGCCGCATCGATCCGGACCCCACGCGCGCGCAACCGTTTCTCCAGCGCAGGTCCGTTGGTGACGACCGTATCGAACCGCGTCAGGAACCGGTTCATGTACCGGCTGTACCAGCCGAACGCGCGCTCGATCCGGTCGTGGCTGGCGAACCCCGCGAACCAGCGCTGCGCATAGGCGGCGATATTGTCGTTGTGCATGAAGAAGGATTTCAGCGCGCGCTGCTGCCCGTCGGGCCCCGTCCAGTCGCCGACGAACCAGGCCGGCCGCCACGGCGAACAGCATTCGACCACATCCGGATCGAGGTCGTCGAGCACCCGGTGGATCGCCGCACGGTCCCAGAACAGCCCGTAATTGCGATCGAACGGCATCCCCGGCGACTTGAGGTAGATCACGCGCCCGCCACCCGGCCGCTCCTCGACGCGGTCCTCGCGGCCCGGCGCGACGACGATCAGCTCGTGCCCCAGATCGGCGAGGATCCCCATCTTCCGGTCGATATAGGTGCGCACGCCACCGCCCGTCGGCGAGTAGAATTCGTTGACGTCGACGATCCGCATGTCAGCCCGCCCGCCCCCTCACTTGCCGTCCAATGGGCCGAACCCGCCCAGCCCGCGCAGATATTGCGCGCGGATCGTGACATGCGTGAGTCCGGGCCCGACCTCGACGATCGCCTGGTCGACCTTGGGTCGCGATCGCCCGAGCCGGTCGCCCTTCACGAACCCCGCGCCATCCGACCAGACACTGAACTTGGCCCGGCCGTCACGGTCGTGCGTGAACAGCAGCGCGTAGCGGCCCGGGTGCGGCACGCGGATGCACAAGGCAGTCGGACCGGTCGCGGGGGCTGGCACGCTGATGCGGCGAAACGTCTTGCCCGCCGCGATCAGCTCGCGGTCGCCGCGCAGGAAATCGGCCTCGTCGGGCGGATAGAGCTCGAGCATCAGATTGCCCTTGCGATCCTTCAGTCCGACGATCGTCGCTGCGATCGCCGGCCCCTCGTCGCGCTCGCACGCCTGCGCGTCGCCGCCGAGCATCGGCTCCTGGATCGCCGCCCGGCCGCCGGCCCATGCCGGGGCGGCACCCGCGACCAGCCCCGCCAGCATCATCCCCGCCCCAAGCAATCGGTTCACGCACGCGTCCTCATCGCGATCGCATGCCCGCTGAATATGACAATCAGAATGACATGGACGAGCAACGTCAGCGCCGCGGTGAACGCGACAAGCTCGGACAGCGCCTGGTCCTGGCCGATCAGCAGGATCGCGAAATTGGCGAACAGCAGGTCCTTGTTCGGCACCAGCGGCAGCCGCGACACCAGCAGCCGCCCCGCCGCGAGGAACAGCCACATCGCGATCGACACGCCGGGGAGCGCGAAATGCCAGGCGAGCGCGATCAACAGCGATCCGCACATCAACCGGATGCAGTGGATCATGAACACCCACCACAAGGTCGCACGCGGCAGCGAGAAGACGCGCCGCGAGAAGATCAGGAACGGCAGCGAGATCGCAAAGGTGATCGCCGCCGACCCCAGCACCGTCTTGAACAGGTCAGGCGGCAACAGGTCGCGGCTCAGCGGCAGCGCGATCGCGACCATCGCCAGCGTGATCGCGTTGCCCGCGATCGCCGACAGGATCGTCACGTCCTTCACTGCGCCGAACGGCGACGCCACCATCCGTGCCCGCGCCCGCGCCCAGGCATAGAAATAGGCGTCGCCCGAATAGCCGAACACCACTTCGTTCGCGATCCGCTTCTTGATCAGCGCGACCAGCCCCGCGACCGGGATCCCCCACAACCGGCGGAAGATCACGTAATCCCCCGTCGGCGGCGACATGTAGAGCAGCGCGAAACACAGATAGAATCGCGGATCGGACGGCACCGACCGCGACAGTCCGGCCAGCCCGTGCGCGAACAGCTCGCGCGCGAGCCCCGCGATCATCGCCAGCGTCAGCACCGCGCCGATGATCGCCGGCCACCGGCTGCGGAAGGTCTTGAGCGGTTCGAGCCCGACGATATCGGCTCCCGCCTGCACCACCCCCGCCTGCACCACACCCGCCGCGGAACGACCCGGCGGGTT
>NZ_JPJC01000158.1:0-6306 GCF_000733135.1 Sphingomonas sp. FUKUSWIS1 | reverse complement strand
GCCACGAACGCAGCCGGATGTTCCGGGTCGCGAGCGGCACCACGTCCGTCCGCGTGCTGGGCACCGCGTTCAACGTCGATCGCCAGTCGCCGACGCGCACCGCCGTGGTCGTCTACCGCGGTGCGGTCGAGGTCGGCGTCGCCGGGGAAGCGGATCTGGTGCTGCACAAGGGCGACGGCGCACGCGTCGTCGACGGGCAGGTCACGGCGCAACCCCGCATCGCGGCCAGCGCGCCCGAGTGGAAGTCGGGGTGGTTCGAGGCATCCGACGTTCCGCTCGCGGTGCTGATCGGCAAGGTTCAGCGTTACTCGGCGCGGCCGATCCTGTTGGAGGACCGTCGCCTGCAGGCGCTTCCGATCAGCGGCCGCTTCCATATTTCCGATACCGACCGCGCATTGCAGGCGGTGCAGGCGGCCTATCAGGTCGATGTCGCTTACGGGAAAGACGCGATCGCCATCCGCCCGGCGGGTGAGCGCGGGAATCCGTAGGATCGCCGCCGCCCGTTCTTTTGTCTGTCGGGTTTTGCCCGTCTGCTCCGTCTTTCCGGCATAGCAGGTCGCGCTGCGACGCCGGTCGGGCGCTGCAGGCGCGCGCTGCCGCAGGGAGTGTCCGTATGGCTCAGTTCGATCGCCGCAATCTGGTCAAGGCCGGCCTCTCGCTCGCAATGCTGGGCGGGGCGGGGGCGCCGCGGCTGCTCGCGAAGGCGACGTTCACGCGCGATCCGTTCACGCTCGGTGTCGCGTCGGGGGATCCCTGGCCCGACGGGTTCGTGATCTGGACCCGGCTGGCGCCCGAGCCGCAGACCCCGGACGGCGGCATGCCGCCGCATGATGTTCCGGTCCGCTGGGACATCGCCGAGGACTCGGGTTTCCGCAAGATCGTCCGGACGGGCGCGGCGGTCGCCGACGCGGCGCTCGCGCATTCGGTTCATGTCGAGGTCGACGGGCTGCGATCGCATCGGCCCTATTGGTATCGCTTCCTCGTCGAGGGTGCCGGATCGAGCCCGGTGGGGACCGCGCGCACCGCGCCCGCGGCGGGCGCGTCGCTCGCCCGGCTGCGGCTGGCGATGCTGGGGTGCCAGGATTTCGAGACGGGCTTCTTCACTGCCTATGCGCATGTCGCGCGCGAGCCCGATCTCGACGCGGTCTTCCATTATGGCGACTATATCTACGAGATGGCGACCCGGGCCGAGCCCAGTCCGCGCAAGCACCTCGGCGCCGAGACCTATACGCTCGACCAGTATCGCCGCCGCTATGCGCAGTACAAGGCGGATCCCGACCTGCAGGCGGCGCATGCGGCGGTCGCGTTCATCATGTCGTTCGACGATCACGAGATCGACGACAATTGGGCGGGCGAATTCGACAAGGACGGCAACCCGCCGCCGGTGTTCGCCGCGCGCAAGGCCGCGGCGTTGCAGGCCTGGTACGAGCATGTCCCCGTCCGTCGCGCGCAACGGCCCGGGACCGGGCGCGCCTATCGCCGGTTCGATTACGGCACGCTGGCGCGGATGCACGTGCTCGACACGCGCTCGGCCCGCAGCGACCAGCTCTGCGAGCGGCCCGGGATCGCGCGGGGCGAACTCGACGCCTGCGTGCCCGTCGACCAGCCGGGGCGCACGATGCTGGGGGCGGCGCAGGAGCGCTGGCTCGACGACGGGCTCGCCAATGACGCCCGGTGGAACTTCATCGCGCAACAGGTGCTGTTCATGCCCTATGACGCGCGCAAGGACGGCGCGACGACGCCGGTGATCGGCAAGGACAATTGGAACGGCTATCCGCTGGCGCGGCAGCGGCTCGTCGACGGCATCGCGCGGCGCGGGCTGACCAATGTCGTGATCGGCAGCGGCGACCTGCACCAGAATGTCGTCGGTTCGGTCCCGCGCGACGCGAACGACCTGGGCGGTCCCGCAATCGCGACCGAGTTTCTCGCGACTTCGATCTCGTCGGGCGGCACCGGCGGTGCGCGTTATGCGGGCGAGACGCGCGCGCTCGACCACAATCCGAACGTCAGCCTGCTCAACAACCAGCGCGGCTATCAGCTGTTCACCGTGACGCCGGACCGCTGGCTTGCCGAGGTGAAGGTGATGGATCAGGTCGATCGGCCGGGCGGGTCGATCTCCACCTTCGCCAAGTTCGTGGTGGATCCAAAACAGCCCGGGCCACAGCCGGCCTGACGCGGTTGCGCGGCCCCGTGCAGACGCTCAGGGATTTTCGATCGAGGCCTGCGTGTCGGTATGCGGCGCCTCGAACGTCGCCCAGTCGCCTTCGCCATCCGGGTCGGGGCGGGGCGGTGGCCCCGCAATGCCGTCGTGATCGGGGCGGTCGCCGGTCCGCGCGCGGTGGAGATGGACCTTGGCGATCATGTTCGCCGAAATCGGTGCGGTGATGAACAGGAACAGCGAGATCAGCAGCTCGTGCGCGGTCCAGACGCCGAGCCGGACCTGGAAGAACACCACCGACGCCAGCAACAGCCCGCCTAGCCCGAGCGTCGTCGCCTTGGTCGGGCCGTGCAGCCGCTCCATCGTCGAGGGGAGGCGGACCAGCCCCCAGCTGCCGATCAGCACGAACGCCGCGCCGAGCAGGATCAGGCCGGCGATGATGATCTCGACGATGCCGCTCATTCGACGATGTCCCCGCGCAGGAGGAACTTGCAATAGGCGATGGTGCTGACGAACCCGACCATCGCCAGCAGCAGCGCGGCCTCGAAATAGGTGTCGTTGCCGCCCATCATGCCGATCACGACGATCACCGCGATGACGTTGATCACCATGGTGTCGAGCGCGAGGATCCGGTCGGCGAGCGCGGGCCCGCGGTACAGCCGCCAGCCGTTGAGCAGCAGCGCGAGCGCGATGGCGATGGCGGCGATCTGCAAGGCGGTGGCGATCATGCGAAGATCCTTAGCAGCGGCGCCTCGTAGCGGGTCTTGATCCGCGCGATCTCGGCGTCCGCGTCCGCGACGTCGAGCGCGTGGACCAGCAGGAAGCGCCCGTCGGCGGACACGTCGGACGAGACCGTCCCCGGCGTCAGGCTGATCGTCGCGGCGAGCACGGTGATCGCCTCGGGCGACGACAGTGCGACCGGAACGACCAGCCAGCGCGAGCGGAGATCGCGGTTGCGCCGGAACAGGATCAGCCGCGCGACCTCGAAATTGGCGACGACGATGTCGTAGAGCACGAGGCCGACATAGCCGAGCAGCGCGCGGCCGAAGCGGACGCGGGGGCGATCGGGCCAGAAGGGCTCGGTGAACTTGGGCAGGACGATCCCGAAGACCAGACCGAGCAGGATCCCGCCGACCGTGATGCTGTTCGCCATCAGCAGCCAGACGACGACCAGCATCGCGGTCAGCGCGGGGTGGGGGAGGAGGCGCTTGATCATCGCGTCGCCTCCGTCAGGACCGCCGCGGCATAGCGATCGGGGGCATAGATCTGCGCGGCGGTCGCCTGCGCCTGCGCGGTGGCCCAGCCGGCACCGAGCGTCAGCAGCGCGAGCAGCACGAGCAGCGTCGCGGGCGCGATCAGTTCGGCGCGCGACCGGTCCGCGCCGGCGATCGGGTCGGCATCGTCGGCCGCCTTCCAGAACAGCGTGCTGCCGCTGCGGGCAAAGCCGACCACGCCGATCAGCGTGGTGCCCAGCACCGTCGCCCAGATCAGCGGCCATGGCGCGGCCGTGACGCTGGTCTGGAGGATGAACAGCTTGGCGACGAACCCCGACAGCGGCGGCAGGCCGACCGCGGCGATCGTCGCGGCGAGGAACAGCAGCCCGGTCGCCTGCTGGCCCGCGAAGCGCGGACTGGGGACGATCGCATCGCCATATTGGCCGCGTCGGCGCAGCGTCACGTCGGCGACGAGGAACAGTGCCGCGCCCGCCAGCGTCGCGTGGACGAGATAGAACAACGCGGCCGCGGTCGTCGCCTGTGTCCAGCACGATACCGCGAGCAGCAGCGTCCCGGTCGAGCCGAGGATCGCGAACGCCGCCTGTTCGCGCATCGCGCGCGCCGCCAGCACGCCGACAAAGCCGATGATCGCGGTCAGCACGGCGGCGGGCAGCAGCCAGGGCGCCGGCACCCAGGCGGCGGCGCCCGCGGCATCGCCAAAGATCAGCGGCACGACCCGGATCATCGCATAGACGCCGACCTTGGTCATGATCGCGAACAGCGCGGCGACGACCGGCGCGGTCGCGGCATAGGTGCGCGGCAGCCACAGGTGCAGCGGCACGACCGCCGCCTTCAGCGCGAACACCGCGAGCAGCAACAGCCCGGCGAGCCGGATCAGCCCCTGGTCCTGTGCGCCCAGTGCGGCGATGCGCTGGCCGAGATCGGCCATGTTGAGCGTCCCGGTCAGCCCGTAGAGCAGCCCCAGCGCGATCAGGAACAGCGCCGAGCCGACGATGTTGACGACGACATAGGCGACCCCCGCCTTCAGCCGCGCCGCGCCCTGACCGTGGAGCATCAGCCCGTAGGAGGCGATCAGCAGCACCTCGAAGAACACGAACAGGTTGAACAGGTCCCCGGTCAGGAACGCGCCGTTCAGTCCGAGCAGCTGGAACTGGAACAGGGGATGGAAATGCCAGCCCTTGCGATCGACCGCGGTGACGACCGCGTGGAGCATCACCACCAGCGCCAGCACCGCCGCGAGCACCAGCATCATGGCGGACAGCCGGTCGAGCACCAGCACGATCCCGAACGGGGCCGGCCAGCCGCCGAGCGGATAGGCGCGGATCGCATCGTCCTGCGCGATGCCGAACAGCGCGAGCGCGACGACCAGCATCGCGACGCAGCCGGCCAGCGACAGCGCGACGCCGACATGCCGCCGCCGCCGCATCACCATCAGCGTCAGCGGCGCGATGATCGCGGGGATCACGACCGGCGCGATCACGAGATGGTCGAGCAGCGTCATGCGCGATCCTGCTCCGGGCCGGGGACGGCGTCGGCGATGCCGTCGACCTGGTCCGATCCGCTTTCGAGGAAGCTGCGCAGCGACAGGATGACGACCAGCGCGGTCATCCCGAAGGTGATCACGATCGCGGTCAGCACCAGCGCCTGGGGCAGCGGATCGGCATGGTCGGTCACGCCCTTGGCGAACAGCGGCGGGCGGTCGACGACGAGCCGGCCGATCGCGAACAGGAACAGGTTCACCGCGTAGGACAGCAAGGTCAGCCCGAGCACGACCTGAAAGGTGCGGCCGCGCAGCGCGAGATAGACGCCGCCTGCGGTCAGCACCGCGATTCCGCTGGCGATCAGGAATTCCAGGCTCATGCCGATGTCTCCTCGTCGGCCTGATCGCGGTTGCGCGCCGCGCGCTGCGCGACGTGGCTGAGCTGGGCGAGCGCCATCATCACCGCGCCGACGACGACGCAAGCGACGCCCGTATCGAAGAACATCGCGGTCGCCAGTTCGACCTCGCCAACCAGCGGAATGTGGAAATAGCCGAAGCTGCTCGTCAGGAACCGCGCGCCGAAGACGAGCGAGCCGAGCCCCGTCGCGGTCGCGATCAGCACGCCGACCGCGATCAGCGGATGTTCGCCGATCCGGCGGCGGTCGTCGGTCCAGTCGAAGCCCGAGGCGAGATATTGCAGCAGGATCGCGATCGAAACGACCAGCGCGGCGATGAACCCGCCGCCGGGCTGGTTATGCCCGCGCAGGAAGATGTAGAGGCCGACCAGCAGCGCGAGCGGCAGCAGCAGCCGCGTCGCCATCACGAACATCATCGGGTGGCGCTCGGGCGAATGGGGCATGTCGTGCCGCCATTCGCGCAACCGCCGCCCCGCCGTGCCGCGCGCCGCGGGCTCGAGCAGCGCATAGATGGCCAGCCCCGCGATCCCGAGCACGATGATCTCGCCCAAGGTGTCGAATGCGCGGAAATCGACCAGGGTCACGTTGACGACATTGGTCCCGCCGCCGCCCGGATAGCTGTTCGCCCAGTGGAACGACGAGACCGTGTCGCGCAGGTCGCGCGTCATCACCGCCCAGGCCGCCCAGCCGGTGCCGATCCCGGCGACCGCCGCCAGCAGCGCATCGCGGCTGCGGCGCGGCAGGCTCGAGAGTTGCGGCGGAACCTTGGGCAGCAGGTGCAGCGCGAGCAGCATCAGCAGGATCGTCACGACCTCGACCGCGATCTGGGTCAGCGCCAGGTCTGGGGCGGAAAGATGGACGAAGGCGAGCGCGATGACGAGGCCGATGACGCTGATGAAGACCAGCGCGAGGAAGCGCTGGCGTTGCATCGCCACGACGATGCCGGTCGCGACGACCAGCGCGAACCAGGCGACGACCGCGACCGGCGACGCGGGCAGCGTCGCGCGCGTCCCCGCG
>NZ_JPJC01000157.1:6384-8687 GCF_000733135.1 Sphingomonas sp. FUKUSWIS1 | reverse complement strand
GCGGGATTGGCTTCCCTCCGGCGCGGTTATTCCGCATGATGATCAGGATGATACCCCTTCCCGCCGTTTCGACGATCGCGCAGACGATCCAGCTGTCGCTTGCGCCCGTCTTCATGCTCGCGGGCATCGGCCAGCTGCTCAACGTGCTCGCCGGTCGCCTCTCGCGCGTCATCGACCGCGCCCGCCAGCTCGAAAAGCTCCATCCCAGCAGCGCGGGGCCCGAACGCATCCGCCATATCTGGGAGTTGCGGCTGCTCGACCGGCGGATGACGATCATCAACGCCTCGCTCTTCCTCGCGGTGTCGAGCGCGATCATGACCTGTATCGTCATCGCGCTGCTGTTCATCGCCGAACTCGCCAAGCTGCACTTCGGGACCTATGTCGCGGTCTCGTTCATCCTCGCGATGATCCTGCTGATCGCCGCCTTTGCCAGCTTCATGATCGAGGTGCGGATCTCGCTGGTCGCCTTCCGCATCCGCCCCGAACTGCTCGACAACCCCGAACTGCTCGACAAGCTGACATGAACACCGAAAAGCGCCTGCTGCAGGGCGTCGTCGCGCTCGCCTGCCTCCTGCCGCTGCTCGTCGGCGGTCAGGGGATCGTCCACGGCCCCGCCCCGTTCGGCCACCTCGCCGACGTGCCGCGCGATCTCGACAGCCATTTCCGCTATATTTCGGGCATCTTTTTCGCGACCGGGCTCGGCTTTCTCAGCTGCATTCCGCATATCGAGACAAAGGGCCCGCGCTTCCGGCTGCTCGGCGGGCTGATCGTGGTCGGCGGCCTCGCGCGGCTCGTCTCGCTGATCGATGTCGGCATGCCGTCGCGCGGACATGTGCTCGGGCTCGGCATGGAAATCCTCGTCGTGCCGCTGCTGATGCTCTGGCAGGCGCGCCTCGCCCGGCGGGCCCTTTCCAACGCCGGACCGAATCCCTAGACGACGCTTGACCATACCCGGTCCTCGAAAGGTCCAAGCATGCGTGAAGCCGCCATCGTCTCGACTGCCCGTACCGCCATCGGCAAAGCCTATCGCGGCGCGTTCAACGCGACCGAGGCACCGGTGCTCGGCGGGCATGTGATGACCGCGGTGGTCGAGCGCGCCGGGATCGACCCTGCACGTATCGACGAGGTGTTCTGGGGCGTCGGCAACCAATGGGGGACGCAGAGCGGCAATGCCGGGCGCATGGCGCTCTTCGCCGGTGGCCTGCCCGAATCGGTCCCCGCGGTCACGCTCGACCGCAAATGCGGCTCGGGGCTGACCGCGGTCGCGCTCGCTGCCCGCACGATCATTTGTGACGAGGCCGATGTCGCGCTGGCGGGCGGGATGGAATCGATCAGCTACACCGTGACGAAGGACGCACCGCGCTACGTCAACCAGAGCGTCACCGCGCGCGAGCCCGCCGCCTATATCCCGATGATCGAGACCGCCGAGATCGTCGCGCGCAAATATGGCATCAGCCGCGAGGCGCAGGACGCCTATGCCGCGATGAGCCAGCAGCGCGCCGCCGCCGGCCTCGCGAGCGGCGCGTTCGCCGAGGAGATCGTGCCGATCACCGTCGAGAAGGCACTGTTCGATAAACAGGGCGCGCGCACCGGCAGCGAGCACGTCACGCTGACCCAGGACGAGGGGATCCGCGCGGGCACCACCGCGGAGGCGCTCGCCGGGCTGAAGACGGTCTGGCCGGGCGGCGACTTTTCCAGCCCGGGGACCAGCGTCACCGCGGGCAATGCCAGCCAGCTCTCCGACGGCGCGTCTGCGCAGCTGCTGATGGACCGCCGGACCGCGGAGTCCGAGGGCAAGGAGATCCTCGGTATCTATCGGGGTTTCCAGTCCGCCGGCTGCGATCCCGCCGAAATGGGCATCGGCCCGGTCTTCGCGATCCCCAAGCTGCTCGACCGCGCCGGGCTGACCGTCGCGGACATCGGCCTGTGGGAGCTGAACGAGGCGTTCGCGTCGCAATGCCTCTATTGCCGCGACCATCTCGGCATCGATCCCGAAAAGTACAACGTCAATGGCGGCGCGATCGCGGTCGGCCACCCCTTTGGCATGACCGGCTCGCGCCTCGTCGGCCACGCACTGATCGAGGGCCGCAAACGCGGTGTCCGCTATGTCGTGGTCTCGATGTGCACCGCCGGCGGCATGGGCGCCGCGGGCCTGTTCGAGATCGTCTGACGCAACGGGGGTGGTGGGGGTGCGCCGCCCTCTCCCGTCGCTCCGCACCATCCACCCCGCCCCCGCCCGTCATCCTGACGAAAGTCAGGATCCAGGGTAACGGGCCACAGCGCTCCTGGCTCTGGATCCTGAC
>NZ_JPJC01000157.1:5189-6289 GCF_000733135.1 Sphingomonas sp. FUKUSWIS1 | reverse complement strand
CGGGTATACAGGGCGACCCCTGTTCAAAATGACAAGGTCGTGCCCCGCCTATGCGTTTCCTCCTCCTCCCGGCGCTAGCGCTGCTGGCCGCCCCGGCCACGGCCGCCCCCCAGAAACAGGCCCCCGCGAAACCCGGCACCGTCCGCGTCCGCCTCACCACCTCCGAAGGCCCGATCACGCTCGCGCTCGACACGCGCCGCGCGCCCAAGACCAGCGCGAACTTCCTCGCCTATGTCGATGACGGCCGCTTCGACGGGACCGATTTCTACCGTGCCGCGCGCAGCAAGAAGGCGCCGAAATTCGGCTTCATCCAGGGCGGCATCCGCACCGATGCGCGGCGCATCCTGCCCGCCTTTCCGCTCGAGACCACGACGCAGACCGGCATCCGCCATCTCGACGCGACGATCTCGATGGCGCGCGGCAGCGAACCCGGCTCGGCAGGCGGCAATTTCTTCATCACCGTGGGCCCGACCCCCGCGATGGACGCGCGCCCGGGCTATCTCGGCTATGCGGCGTTCGGCCATGTCGTCGGCGGCATGGACACGGTCCGCCGCATCCTCGCCAAGCCGACCGGCGGCGGGCTCGATGCGTTCAAGGGTCAGATGATCCTCAACCGCGTCGCGCTGATCAGCGCGAAGCGGCTCGACGGCACGCCCCGTCCGACCAGCGGCCCGCGACCATGGCTGTTGAAGACCCGCCCCACCCCGCCACGGCCGCGCTGACGTTTTAGTCCGCGAACAGCAGGACCGGCGTCTCGAGATACTTTTTCAGCCCCTGGACGAAGGACGCCGCGTCCCAGCCATCGACGACGCGGTGGTCGCAGCTGATCGACAGGTTCATCAGCTTCGCGCGGACCACCTCGTCGCCCTTGAAGACGGGGCGTTCGACGATCTTGTTCGGCCCGATGATCGCGACCTCGGGCCGGTTGATCACCGGCGTCGTCGCGATCCCGCCGAGCGGCCCGAGCGAGGTGACGGTAATCGTGCCGCCACCCATCTCGTTCGGCGCGAGCTTGCCCGCGCGCGCCGCCTCGGCGAGACGGCCGATCTCGGTCGCGAGCTGCCAGACATTGCGATCCTGCGCGTCGCGGATCACGGGCA
>NZ_JPJC01000157.1:0-5066 GCF_000733135.1 Sphingomonas sp. FUKUSWIS1 | reverse complement strand
CGGGTGACCACGCCCGCCTCGTCGTCATAGCGCGCGTTGAGCATCGGGAAATCGGGGATCGTCTTGCAAATCGCGACGATCATCAGCGGCAGCATCGTCAGCTTGGGTCGCCCGCCACGATTGGCGTTCAGATCCGCACGCATCGCCTCCAGCGCGGTGACGTCGATCTCGTCGACATAGGTGAAATGCGGGATCGCGCGCTTCGACGCGGCCATGTTCTCGGCGATCTTGCGCCGCATGCCGATGACCTTGATCGGCTGGTCCGCACGGGCCCGGCTCGCCCCCGGCGCCTGATAGCCCTGACCCGCGCCGTACCGCAGATACGCGTCGAGATCGGCATGACGCACCCGGTCCGACTCGGTCTTCACCGACGCCAGATCAATCCCCAGATCCCGCGCCCGCGCCCGCACCGCGGGCGACGCCAGCGCATGCGCCTTGGCGGCAGCGACCTGCTCGTCACTCCCCCCCGGCGAAGGCCGGGGCCCAGTTGGAGAGGTCGACGTAATAACGGACTGCGCGTCGTTACCGGCGCCCCCCACCTGGGCTCCGGCCTCCGCCGGGGTGGTGGCGGTCGGCGTTTCGACCACCTCCTCGACCCCCGGATTCTCCGCCTCATACTGCTCGGCCGTCTCCGCCTGCGCCGGCGTCAACGGCGCCGCCACGACCTCGCCCCCGGCGTCGACCGCATCCGTCTCGATCACCACCAGCGCGGCACCGATCGACACCTGATCCCCGACCTCGCCCGCCAGCTCGACGACGACGCCCGATACGGGCGACTCCATCTCGACCGTCGCCTTGTCGGTCATCATGTCCGCGACCGGCGAATCCTCCTCGACGCGGTCGCCGATCGCGACATGCCATGCGACGATCTCGGCCTCCGAGATGCCTTCGCCGATATCCGGCAGTTTGAAGGTAAAGCGAGCCATTATGCGTCCTTCATGATCTTCTTGAGGGCCTCGGTGATACGGACCGGCCCCGGGAAATAGGCCCATTCCAGGCTGTGCGGGTAGGGCGTGTCGAACCCGGTTACGCGCTCGATCGGTGCCTCGAGATGGTAGAAGCACCGCTCCTGCACCAGCGCCGACAGCTCCGCGCCAAAGCCGCTGGTCCGCGTCGCCTCGTGGACGATCATGCAGCGCCCGGTCTTCTTCACCGACGCCTCGATCGTCTCGATGTCGAGCGGGACGAGCGTGCGCAGGTCGACGATCTCCGCGTCGATCCCCGTCTCGGCGATCACCGCCGCGCAGACATGCACCATCGTGCCGTAGGCGAGGATGGTCAGCGCCTCGCCCGCCCGGACGATCTTCGCCTTGCCGAGCTCGATCTTGTAGTAGCCGGTCGGCACCTCGCCCGCGGGATGCTTCGACCAGTTCTGCGACGGCCGGTCCCAATAGCCGTCGAACGGTCCGTTATAGATGCGCTTGGGCTCGAAGAAGAGCGTCGGGTCATTGTCCTCGATCGCCGCGATCAGCAGGCCCTTGGCGTCATAGGGCGTCGACGGGATGACCGTCTTGATCCCCGACATGTGCGTGAACAGCCCCTCGGGGCTCTGGCTGTGAGTCTGCCCGCCGAAGATGCCGCCGCCGAACGGCGATCGCACCGTGATCGGCGAGGTGAACTCGCCCGCCGAGCGATAGCGCAGCCGCGCGGCCTCGGACACCAGCTGGTCGAGCGCGGGATAGATGTAATCCGCGAACTGGATCTCGGGGACAGGACGCAGGCCGTATGCGCCCATGCCGACCGCGACGCCGATGATCCCGCATTCGGTGATCGGCGTGTCGAACACGCGCGTCTTGCCGTGTTTCGCCTGCAACCCCGCGGTTGCGCGGAACACGCCGCCGAAATAGCCGACATCCTCGCCCATCACGATCACGTCGGGATCGCGCGTCATCATGATGTCCATGGCGGAGTTGATCGCCTGGATCATGTTCATCCGGCTGGTCTCGCCGCCGTCCGCTGCTTCGGACCCGGGTGCCTCGATCATGTCGCTCATGCCTTGCGATCCCATGGACGGCCGCTTGCCGTCTCTTCATCGAGCATCTGCTGACGCTGCTCCTTCAGATGCCAGGGCAGCTCCTCGAACACGCCGTCGAACAGCGATTCGAGCGGCTGGTGCAGCCCGTGGCCGAGGATGCCGTTCTTCTCGGCCTCCTTCTGCGCGGCCTTCACCTGCTCGGCGAGCTCCTTGTCCTGCGCCGCGTGGCGCTCGTCGTCCCATTCGCCGATCGTGATCAGATGATCCTTCAGCCGCTTGATAGGGTCGCCGAGCGGCCACGCATTGGGCTCGCCCTCGCTGCGATACTGACCCGGATCGTCCGAGGTCGAATGACCTTCCGCGCGATAGGTGAAATGCTCGATCAGCGTCGGCCCCTGGTTGGTCCGCGCACGCTCGGCCGCCCAGAGCGTCGCGGCGTACACGGCCAGCGCGTCGTTCCCGTCGACCCGCAGCCCGGCAATCCCGTACCCGACCGCGCGCGCCGCAAAGGTCGTTGCCTCCGCGCCCGCGAACCCCGAAAAGCTCGAAATCGCCCATTGGTTGTTGACGACGTTGAAGATCACCGGCGCGCGGTAGACAGCGGCAAAGGTGCACGCCGAATGGAAGTCGCCCTCCGCGGTCGATCCCTCGCCGCACCAGGTCGCCGCGATCCGCGTGTCACCCTTCGCCGCCGACGCCATCGCCCAGCCCACCGCCTGCGGATATTGCGTCGTGAGGTTGCCCGAGATCGAGAAGAACCCGGCTTCCTTGACCGAATACATGATCGGCAGCTGCTTGCCGCCAAGCCGGTCCGCGGTGTTCGAATAGATCTGGTTCATCATGTCGACGAGGCTCCAGCCCCGTGCGATGAGCAGCCCCTGCTGGCGATAGGAGGGGAAGCACATGTCCTCGTAATCGAGCGCATAGGCCGCCGCGACCGCGACCGCCTCCTCGCCCAGCGCCTTCATGTAGAAGCTCGTCTTGCCCTGACGCTGTGCGCGGAACATGCGCTCGTCGAACGCGCGGAGCAGCGCCATGCTGCGCAGCATACGCCGCAGCATATCGGGCGAAAGCTTGGGATCCCATGGCCCCACCGCATTGCCGTCATCGTCGAGAACGCGGACCAGCGTATAGGCGAGATCAGTGAAATCGCTCGCCTTGTCCGCGGTATCGGGGCGTCGCGCCTGCCCCGCGGGCGGCACGTCGACTTCGGCGAAATCGACCGGATCGCCGGGTCGAAACTTCGGTTCGGGCACATGCAGCATCAATCCGGGTAGATTGCGCAGCGGCTGCGAATCGGCGCGAGGGTGCTCGCTGGCCATCGTCACTCCATCTCCATCGCCCGGCGGCGTACGCGCCGGATCGCTCTTCGCGGCCTTGTTATAAAATTTCAACGGCATTGGCGAGAGGGAGTTTTGCCGGACTCCGCATTCGCACCGGCGGCGTGCAACGCCATGCGGTCAATGCGATAGCATGAGCCTGCGGACGCGGGCGGACACGGGGGGAGGCAGGGCGACATGCTGCAGGACTGGGACGCCGTCGTCGCGATCGGATGCACGCTGCCGGGTGTCGAGCCGGGCACCAGCTACGGCCGGCCCGCACTCAGGTTCCGCGGCAAGACGCTTGCGTCCACCACAGCGCCCGATCCCGGCAGCTTCGTGCTCCATATCGGTCTCGACGAAAAGGACATCCTGCTCGACACCGACCCCGCGACCTTCTGGCAGACCGATCATTATGACGGCTGGCCGGCGGTGCTGGTCCGCTACGGCACCGGCGCGGGCGAGCGGATCGCACATCTCCTCGCCCGCGCCTGGTGGGACCGCGCTACCGCGGCGCAGCGCAAGGCCTATGGCGAGCGCCCCTAGCCGGCTCGCGCGCTACTCCACCGTCTGCTCGATCACCCCGAAGATCGGGCGATGCCGGTCGTCCTCCGCCCAGATCCGTACCGTGTCACCCTTTTTCAGGAACGGGGTCACCGCCGCGCCGCCCGCGATCGTCTCGATCGTCCGCACTTCCGCCAGGCAGGAATAGCCGACCCCGCCGTCTGCGATCGGCTTGCCCGGTCCGCCATCCGCGCCGCGGTTCGACACCGTGCCCGACCCGACGATCGTCCCCGCGCCAAGCTTGCGCGTCTTGGCGGCATGCGCGATCAGCGTGCCGAAATCGAACGTCATGTGCTCGCCCGCCTCGGCGCGGCCAAAGGGCTGGCCGTTCAGGTCGACCATCAGCTTGCGGTGCAGCTTGCCGTCCTGCCACCAGTCGCCGAGCGATTCGGGCGTCACGAACACCGGTGAAAACGCGCTGGCGGGCTTCGACTGGAAGAAGCCGAATCCCTTGCCCAGCTCGCCCGGGATCAGGTTGCGCAGCGACACGTCGTTGGTCAGCCCGACCAGCCGCACCGCCGCCAGCGCCTCGTCGCGGCTCGCGCCCATCGCCACGTCACCGGTGACGACGACGACCTCGCCCTCCATGTCACAGCCCCAGCTCTCGTCGGAAAGCGGGATCGGGTCGCGCGGCCCCAGAAACCCGTCCGACCCGCCCTGATACATCAGCGGATCGTGCCAGAAGCTGTCGGGCATCTCGGCGGCGCGCGCCTGCCGCACGAGCGCGACATGGTTCACATAGGCGGAGCCGTCCGCCCACTGATAGGCGCGCGGCAAGGGCGACGCCGCGTCATGCTCGTGGAACCGCCGCATCGGGATCATCTCGTGCTCGAGATCGGTCGACAGATTCTCGAGCGCGGGCGCAAGCCGGTCCCAGTCGTCGAGCGCGGCCTGCAGCGTCGGCGCGATATGCGTCGCATCGGCATACCAGGCGAGGTCATTCGACACGACGACGAGCCGGCCGTCACGGCCCCGGGCTGGATCTGCGTCCTTCAGGCTGGCCAGTTTCATTGCGGATCCTCTCAATGTTTTCACCACCCTACGCCCGCCCGCCGCAGGAAGTCGAGACCGGCGGTCGCACGCGCATCCCGACCGGCCGCTCATGCGTTATCCTTGCATCCCCCCGACCACGGCGCCACACCTGGCCACCGCCTTCGAAAGCTCCGCCATGCCCCTCGATATCGTCCGCGTGCCCGTCCTCAGCGACA
>NZ_JPJC01000156.1:0-472 GCF_000733135.1 Sphingomonas sp. FUKUSWIS1 | reverse complement strand
ATTCACAAGCACTGGGGTAGACGGCGCTCTGGATCTGTTATCGCGTCATGCTGGTTTGCCGGTTACTGGCGGTATTAAGTGGATAGCAACACGTTGGATCCGTCAAGCCGAGTTTAATGCCTGGATATCTAATATAAATCAATAACGAACAAAGAATATTTTTTAGCAATCTTCTTTAACCGGCTTACGGTGTTTATTGTCGTACTCGCGCAATTGGTCTGCACAGCCTGGATTGCCGCGTCAGCTTTCCATTTCTCTATCAGTGACCCGTTCACCACGGATGAAAGTCGGGCAGGTACTACGGTAGCGGCCAGTAGGAGATATCCGCTGGTTAATTACTCGACGTTCCTACTGAGGATTGTACTGGGCCGATGCGGAATCGCTTTCTCCAATCTGAGACGCCGTTAACGCAGAGGCGATCAAGCTAATAGATTTCGGATTAACACACCACGAGCGGGAGGGAGCTCGACGC
>NZ_JPJC01000155.1:0-7976 GCF_000733135.1 Sphingomonas sp. FUKUSWIS1 | reverse complement strand
GCCTCGTGCCCCCCGTCCATTTCGTCGAGACCAGCCCCGCGCTCCGCACCGCGCAGGCCGAGCGCGTCCCTGCCGCGACCTGGCACGACGCCATCGACACGCTGCCGACCGAGCTTCCGCTGATCGTCGTCGCGAACGAATTCTTCGACGCGCTGCCGATCCGCCAGTTGCTCAAACGCGAGGACGCCTGGCACGAACGCCTCGTCGCCGCGCAGGACCTGCTGTTCCTCCCGATCGCGGGCAAGCCGCTTCCCGACGCCGTCATCCCCGAACCCTTCCGCGACGCGCCCGCCGGATCGATCCTCGAGACCGCCCCCGCCGCGGTCGGCATCGTCCGCGCGCTCGCCAAACGCCTCGTCGCACAGGGCGGCGCGCTGCTCGCGATCGATTACGGCTATGAAGGCCCCGCGCTCGGCGACACGCTCCAGGCGGTCCGCGCGCACGCCTTTGCCAACCCGTTCGAATCGCCGGGCGAGCACGACCTGACCGCGCATGTCGATTTCACCACGCTCGCCGCCGCCGCGCAGGCCGATGGCGCGGTCGCCTGGGGCCCCGTCGCACAGCGCGACCTGCTCGGCGGTCTCGGCATCGACACGCGCACGTCCGCGCTCGCCAAGGCCTCGCCCGACCGCGCCGAGGCGCTCGCCGCCGACCGCCGCCGGCTGATGGACGACATGGGCAGCCTGTTCAAAGCGCTCGCGATCACGTCACCCGGCTGGCCCAACCCGGCCGCCTTCGCATGATCACCTACCGCGACGCGCGCCCCGCCGACGGCCCCGCGCTCGCCGCGATGGCGCGCGCGTCGTTCACCGAGACGTTCGGCACGCTCTACCGCCCGCAGGATCTCGCCGCGTTCCTCGACCAGGCGTTCGGGCCGCAGGGCCTGCCGTCGCAGATCGGCGACCCCGCCTTCCGCATCCGCGTCGCGCTCGACGACGACGCGATTATCGGCTTCGCGAAGACCGGCCCGGTCGCCTTCCCCGGCGACTGGCCCGCCACCGCCGTCGAGCTCTACCAGCTCTATGTCCGCGCCGACCGGCACGGCGCCGGCGTCGGCCCCGCGCTGATGGACTGGGCTCTCGCCACCGCGCGCGCCGAGGCGCGGACCGAGATGATCCTCAGCGTCTATGTCGACAACCACCGCGCGCACCGCTTCTACCAGCGCTACGGCTTCACCGAGATCGGCCGCTACGTCTTCATGGTCGGCGAGAAGGCCGACGACGACCGCATCCTCCGCCTGGCGCTATGACCAGCCACCCAACCTCCACCCCGGCGAAGGCCGGGGCCCAGCTGGCACGTCCCCGGTAATGAAGCACCGCCCCCCATCACAACCGTCCCCCAACTGGCCCCCAACTGGCCCCCGGCCTCCGCCGGGGTGGTGCCGGAATTCAACCAGAAAAATCCGTGCAGCCCCGCCCCCAACCTCCACCCCGGCGAAGGCCGGGGCCCAGTTGGCACGTCCCCGGTAATGAAACACCGCCCCCCGTCACGACCGTCCCCCAACTGGACCCCGGCCTCCGCCGGGGTGGTGCCAGAGCTTAAGCAGGACACACGCGCATGACTGACACCACCGCCCCCACCCCCATCCGCGCAAAATCGCTCGCCCCCATCCCCCACGGCTTCCTCACCCGCACCGGCGGAGTCTCCACCGGCGCCTATGCCAGCCTCAACGCCGGCACCGGCTCCGACGATTCCCCGACAGCGATCGCCGAAAACCGCCGCCGCGCGACCGACGCCGTCCTCCCCGGCGCGCAACTCGTCGGCCTCTACCAGATCCACTCGGCCGAGGCGGTGACGATCACCGCGCCGGTCGACGACACATTCCGTCCGCGCGCCGACGCGCTCGTCACCGACCGCCCCGGGCTCGCGCTCGGCATCCTCACCGCGGACTGCGCGCCCGTCCTGTTCGCCGACAGCGAGGCGGGGATCGTCGGCGCCGCGCATGCCGGCTGGCAGGGCGCGCTCGGCGGCGTCACCGACGCCACCCTGCTCGCGATGGAGGCGATCGGCGCGCGCCGCGACCGGATCGTCGCCGCGGTCGGCCCGTGCATCGCGCGCGCCAGCTACGAGGTCGACACCGGCTTCCTCCGCCGCTTCTGCGAGGCCGATCCCGAGAACGAACGCTTCTTCGCGGATGCCCGCACCGACCATTACCAGTTCGATCTCGAGGCCTATGTCGTCAACCGCCTCGCCGCCGCGGGGGTCGGCCGGGTCGAGGCGCTCGGCCGCGACACCTACACCGAAGACGATGCCTTCTTCAGCTATCGCCGCGCGACCCATCGCGGCGAACCCACTTATGGTCGCCAGATCAGTATCATCGGCCTCTGACGCCTCCCCAAACCGGCTGCGCATCGCTAGGCTCGCCGCATCGGCCCGCACCAGACGGGTCATGCAGGAGCCCAGAATGTCCGATACCCCGACCCCCACCGGCATGCCCGCCGAGACCGAAGCCGACCTCACCGGCGTCGCCGCGCGCGTCGCGCCCAAGCCCGAGGTCGAGAAGATCGGCGGCCGCAAGCTGAAACCCTCGACGCTGATGATGGGCCATGGTTACGACCCGTCGCTGTCGGAAGGCTCGCTGAAACCCCCGATCTTCCTCACCTCGACCTTCGTCTTCCCCAACGCCGCCGCGGGCAAGCGCCATTTCGAGGGCGTCACCGGCAAGCGTCCGGGCGGTGCCGAGGGCCTCGTCTATTCGCGCTTCAACGGCCCCAACCAGGAGATTCTCGAGGATCGCCTCGGCGTCTGGGAAGAGGCCGAGGACGCGCTCGCCTTCTCCTCCGGCATGTCCGCGATCGCCACGCTCTTCCTCGCCATGGTCAAGCCCGGCGACACGATCGTCCATTCGGGGCCGCTCTACGCCGCGACCGAGACGCTGATCGGCCGCGTGCTCGGCAAATTCGGGGTCAAGTGGCTCGACTTCCCCGCGGGCGCGACGCGCGAGGAGATCGACGCGGTGATGACCGAGGCCGCGACCGGCAATGTCGCGCTCATCTATCTCGAAAGCCCCGCCAACCCGACCAACGCGCTGGTCGATGTCGAGGCGGTCGCCGCCAGCCGCGACGCGATCTTCACGGGTGAAAAGCCGCCGATCGCGATCGACAACACCTTCCTCGGACCGCTCTGGTTCCAGCCGCTCAAGCACGGCGCGGACATCGTCGTCTATTCGCTGACCAAATATGTCGGCGGCCATTCGGATCTCGTCGCCGGCGGCGTGCTCGGCACCAAGGCGCACATCAACACGATCCGGACGATGCGCAACACGATCGGCACGATCACCGATCCCAACACCGCGTGGATGCTGCTGCGCAGTCTCGAGACGCTCGAGCTCCGCATGAGCCGCGCGGGCGAGAATGCGGCCAAGGTCTGCGCCTATCTGCGGCATCACCCCAAGGTCGAGCGCGTCGGCTATCTCGGCTTCCTCGCCGACGAACCCGGCGCCGAGCGTCAGGCCGACATCTATCGCCGCCACTGCACCGGCGGCGGCTCGACCTTCTCGCTCTACCTCAAGGGCGGCGAGCGCGAGAGCTTCGCCTTCCTCGACGCGCTCAAGATCGCGAAACTCGCGGTCTCGCTCGGCGGCACCGAAACGCTCGCCAGCCACCCCGCGGGCATGACGCACCTCTCGGTCCCCGACGCGCGCAAACAGGCGCTCGGCATCACCGACAATCTGGTGCGCATCTCGATCGGCGTCGAGGATGCCGACGACCTGATCGCCGACTTCACGCAAGCCCTCGAAGCGATCTGACCAACCGGGCGCCCGCTAAACCAGCGGGCGCCCCCCTCCTCGTCATCCTGACGAAAGTCAGGATCCAGAGCCCAGCAAACCCACCCTACCCGATCCGATCTGGCCCCAGCGCCCCCCACCCGTTAAAGCGCAACGGATGCCGATCTTCACCCCCATCCCGCAGGACGACTTCGTCGCCGCGATCCACACCCTCGCCGCCCAGCTGCGTGCGGACGCCGACTGGACTCCCGATTTCATCATCGGCATCGGCCGCGGCGGTCTCGTCCCCGCGGTCTTCCTCAGCCACGCGATCGGCCTCCCGACGCTCTCGGTCGACTATTCGAGCCAGGTCGAGGATTTCGCCGACCAGCCGCTCGTCAAGCTCGCCGCACGCACCCAGTCGGGCGAACGCCTGCTCTTCCTCGACGACATCAACGATTCCGGCCGCACGATCACCCATCTGCGCACCGCGCTCGCCGCCGCGGGTGCGACGCCCGGCGCGATCCGCTTCGCGACTTTGATCGACAATCTCAGCTCCGCCGAACGCATCGACTACACCGCGCGCACGATCGACCGCCGCGACACCAAAGACTGGTTCGTCTTCCCCTGGGAAGCCGTCGCCCCCGCCACCACGATCGAACACGACGCCGCCGAAGTCCCCGACCGCATCGCGTAACGCGCGCCCAACCCCGTCATCCTGACGTCCCTCAGGATGACGGCGGAAAGAACCTCACCCGTCGCTGGCCCGCTCAATATCCGCACCAACCGCGCTGAGCTTCTCCTCAAGCCGCTCATACCCCCGGTCGAGATGATACACCCGCCCGACCGACGTCTCGCCATCCGCCGCCAGACCCGCCAAGATCAGGCTCATCGACGCGCGCAGGTCGGTCGCCATCACCGGCGCGCCGACCAGCTTGTCGACGCCGCGCACCACCGCGGTGCGCCCGCGCACCTGGATGTCCGCGCCCATCCGCGCCAGCTCGGGCACGTGCATGTAGCGGTTCTCGAAGATCGTCTCGGTCAGCACGCTCGCGCCGTCCGCCTTGCACAGCATCGCCATGAACTGCGCCTGCATGTCGGTCGCGAAGCCCGGATAGGGCGCGGTCGACAGCGTCAGCGGCTGGAGATGCCCGTCCGACGCGACGCGGATGCCGTCCTTGGTCGGGGTGACGCTCACCCCCGCCTCGACCAGCGCGTCGAGCGTCGCGCCCATGTCCGACGCGGTCACGCCGGTCAGCTCGAGGTCGCCGCCGGTGATCGCCGCGGCGCAGGCATAGCTGCCCGCCTCGATCCGGTCGGGCATCACCGCATAGGTCGCGCCGTGCAGCCGGTCGCGGCCCTCGATCGTCAGCGTCTCGGTGCCGATCCCGTCAATCGACGCGCCCATCGCGACGAGGCAGCGGCACAGGTCGACGATCTCGGGTTCGCGCGCGGCATTCTCGATCACGCTGGTCCCGCGCGCGAGCACCGCCGCCATCACGACATTCTCGGTCGCGCCGACCGACACGATCGGGAAGCGGTAGCGTCCCCCCGTCAGCCGTCCGCCGGGCGCGGTCGCCTTCACATAGCCCGCCGCCATCTCCAGCTCGGCGCCGATCGCCTCGAGCGCGCGCAGATGCAGGTCGATCGGCCGGTTGCCGATCGCGCAGCCGCCGGGCAGCGACACCGTCGCCTCGCCGCCGCGCCCGAGCAGCGGCCCGAGCACGAGGATCGACGCACGCATCTTCCGCACGATGTCGTAGGGCGCCTCGGTCGAGGTCAGGTTGCCCGCGCGGATCGTCATCACCCGCCCGAAATCCTCGGGCCGCGTCCCCTGGATCGCGGTCGACGCGCCCAGCTGGTTGAGCAGATGCCCGAACCCGTCGACATCGGCCAGCCGCGGCAAATTGCGCAGCGTCAGCGGCTCCTCGGTCAGCAATGCGCAGGGCATCAGCGTGAGCGCGGCGTTCTTCGCGCCGGAAATGGGCAGGCGCCCGGTCAGGCGGTTGCCGCCGCGAATGAGAATACGGTCCATCCCCGGCTGTCTATCGCCCCGCACGATCCGCGCAAGCCCGGCCGCATGGCGGGCCTGCGTCCGCAGGTGCATGCGGCGGCCAACCAAATGCGGCTCATACCGGCCCTATTGATCGACTTTAATGCGTAAAATCGGGGGGTTTGCTCTGTGGAGCAACGACGGGGAGCCGATCACAGTGCCGCACAGCTGCTTCGCCGAACGTCTCGGCGATTACATCACCTTGACCGAGAGCGAGACGACGGCACTGACGCGCCTCGAGGAGCGCCCGCGCGACCTGCGCCGCGGCACGATCCTGCTGCGCGAGCACGACCCGATGGCCGAGCTCTTCATCCTCCAGCGCGGCATGGCGATGAGCTATGTCCTGCTCGACGACGGCAGCCGCCAGATCCTGCGCTTCCTGTTTCCCGGCGACATGCTCGCGGTCTCGGCTCTCGTCTATCGCGACTCGCCCGAGACGATCGTCGCGATGACCGACCTGACCGTCTGCCCGTTCGACCGGACGCTGATGGCGGGGCTGCTGACCGAACATCCGCGGCTCGCCGCGGTCATCATGGTGATGAACCAGATGGAAAAGGTCGCGCTGACCGACCGGCTCGCCGCCCTCGGCCGCACCTCCGCCAAGGTCCGCGTCGCCGCACTGCTGCTCGAGATCCGCAACCGCATCCGGCTGACCGGACAGGCCGCGACCACCGATTTCGCGCTGCCGCTCACGCAGGAGGAGATCGGCGACGCGACCGGGCTGACCGCGGTCCATGTCAACCGCATGCTCCGCCAGCTCGAGGAGGACGGGCTGATCGCGCGCGGCGCTGGCCGCGTGTCGTTCACCGACGAGACCGCGCTGCTGCGCGCCGCCAATTATGTGAACCGGTTCGACGGTCTCGACCTGCGCTGGCTCCCGCCCGCGCGCTGAACGGTCTGGCCCGGCGGGGGGCCTAGCGCCCGACGCGCCCCTTAAAACCGCGCGATCAGGCCTTTTCGAGCGTGCACTGCAGCGGGTGCTGGTTCTGCTGCGCGAAATCCATCACCTGGCTGACCTTGGTCTCGGCAACCTCGTAACTGAACGTCCCACACACGCCGACGCCCTTCTGGTGGACGTGCAGCATCACCCGCGTCGCCGCCTCCATGTCCATGCGGAAGAAGCGCTGCAGGCACAGCACGACGAATTCCATCGGCGTGTAATCGTCGTTGAGCATCAGCACGCGGTACGGCGTCGGCTGCTTGGTGCGCGACCGCGTCTTGGTCGCGATGCCGACATTCCCGCGGTCGTTGCCGCCGGAATCCCCGTTGCCGTCGGAATTCCCGTCTTCGGCACGGATCCCGTCTTCAACACGGCTATAGCGTCGCTCGGTCATCGTCATCGGAACCAGTATTTTCGGTGTCAGCGCCATGACGTGAAAATATGGCACCTGATGGTCGAAGAGCAAGCCCCGCCCGCTAAAAGGGCAACCTATGAGGCCCGGCAAAAGGGCCCGGCAAAAGGGCCAGTCACAAGCGCCACGCAAAAGGGGCAGGCAAGGGATCCCCTGCCCGCCCCTCCCGTCTCGCATCCGGCCGGAGACGGCGCGCGTGGCGCCGACCCCGTCACGGCTCAGTTGGCGATCTTCAGCTTCTCGGTCGCCAGTGCGACCCGGTTGGACAAAGGCTGCGTGATCTCGCCCGCCATCTTCATCATCATCTCGGTCGAACGCGCGCTGTCCGCGATCAGCGTGTCGAACGCGGTGCGCATGTAATCGCCCTGCAGCTTCATGAACTCGGTCGGCGACTTGGCCGCGGCGAGCGTCTTCATCGCCTCGGTCGCGCCCTCGAACGATGCCTTGGCATAGGCCGAAACCTCATGCCCCAGCGTCTCGGCGCCCTTGGCGGCGATCTTCGACGATTCGACGATCGCCTCGATATTGCCCTTGGCGAACGCATTGGCGTCCTCGAACGCGGCCGCGCTCTTCTCCATCGCGCCCTTCGCGCGGGTCGAGAGGTCGGCGAACATTGCCTGGGTCTTTTCGATCGTGCCGGTGTCGAAATTCATCATGCCATCCTTTCCTGTACGCGCCGCTCCGACGGGAACGACGATGTCTGCTGGTGTCGAAACGGGTGTTGCAAGCGGCACCGCGACGCCGGTCACGGCGGGCGGCACCTCGTCGGTGCTCACAGGCTGCGCGTCGTCGGACGCGGCGGGCTGCACGGTGCTCGGCGTCTGCGCCAGCGCATATTGCACCTTGCTGCTGAACGTCACGTCGC
>NZ_JPJC01000154.1:0-6126 GCF_000733135.1 Sphingomonas sp. FUKUSWIS1 | reverse complement strand
GGCGGGCAGCCGGTGCTCGACGCTCACCATCCCCGCCTCGCGCGTCGCCTTGCCCTTCGACCGGACATAGACGGTGGACGCGGGGTCCTCGCCGACCAGTACGACCGCGAGCCCGGGCGCGCGGCCCGCCGCTGCGGCAAAGGCGGTGACGCCGGTGGCGATACGGGCCCGGAGGCCGGCGGCGAAGGCCTTGCCGTCGATGATGGTCGCACTCATGCCCGCCGTCCTAAAGCGCGGCGGCGATTTCCGCCAGCGCAGGCGTGTCGCCCGCGACATGCAGCCGTTTCAGCCGCGCGGTCTCGCCCGCGACGATAGTGACCGCGCGTTTCGGCACGCCGAAGCTCTTGGCGACCAGCGCGATCAGCGCGGCATTCGCGGCGCCATCGACCGGCGCCGCTGCGAGCCTTGCGGCCAGATGCTCCGGCGTCCCCGCCGCCAGCGCATCCCGCCCGCCGCGCGGCGTCACGCGGACCGCGATCGCCAGACCGCCGTCCACCGCACGCCAGGCGGCCGGCTCGCTCACAGACCGGGGGCGAGCAGGCTCTGTGCGATGTTCGGCACGACGATGTTGGTCAGGATGTACAGGATCAGCAGCACGACGAGCGGCGACAGGTCGAGCGTGCCGAAATCGGGCAGGATCCGCCGGATCGGCCGATAGAGCGGCTCGGTGATCCGCTGCAGCGCCTCCCATACCGACCGGACGACATTGCTCTGCGTGTTGATGATGTTGAACGCGATGAGCCACGACATCACCGCCTGGATCATGATGACCCACCAGACGAGGTTGAGCAGCAACTGGACGATCTGAAGAAGGGCGAGCAAGGCAAGGGTCTCCGCTGGTGTATGCCTTATATAAGGCAGCGGACCGACAACGAGAACCCCGCCGCCTCCAAACAACCCCCTTCCGTCATCCTGACGAAAGTCAGGACCCAGAGCCAAGCAGCACCACGGCCCGTGACCCTGGATCCCAGGTCAAGCCCGGGATGACGGCAGAAAAACCCCTACCGCGCCCCACCCCGCGCACTCACCAGCGTCCCGGCCCCCTGCCGCGTGAAAATCTCCAGCAGCATCGCATGCGGCACGCGCCCGTCGATGATCACCGCCGCGTCGACGCCCGATCCGACCGCCGCGACGCAGGTCTCGAGCTTGGGGATCATCCCCCCGGTGATCGTCCCGTCGGCGCGCAGCTCGGCGATCTTCGCCGGATCCAGATCGGTCAGCAATTCGCCCTGCTTGTCGAGCACGCCGACCACGTCGGTCAGCAGGAAGAACCGCGCCGCGCCCATCGCGGCGGCGATCGCGCCCGCCATCGTGTCGGCGTTGATGTTGTAGGTATGCCCGTCCGCACCGATCCCGATCGGCGCGATCACCGGGATGATGTCCGCGGCGATCAGCGTGTCGAGGATCGTCCGGTCGACCGCGATCGGCTCGCCGACGAACCCCAGGTCGACATGCCGCTCGATCCCCTGCAGCTTGTCGGGCTCGCGCCCGTGCCCGACCTTCTGCGCGAGGACGAGGCCGGCGTCCTTCCCCGAAATCCCGACCGCGCGGCCGCCCGCCTGGCCGATCCAGCCGACGATTTCCTTGTTGATCGATCCCGCCAGCACCATTTCGGCGATCTGCGCGGTCTCCTTGTCGGTCACGCGCAGCCCGTCGACGAACCGCGATTCGACCCCCAGCCGCTTCAGCATCGAGCCGATCTGCGGCCCGCCGCCATGCACCACGACCGGGTTGATCCCGACCGCCTTCAACAGCACCATGTCCTCGGCGAAATCGCGCTGCAGCTCGGGATCGCCCATCGCGTGCCCGCCATATTTCACGACGAAGGTCTTGCCGGCATAACGCTGCAGATAGGGCAGCGCCTCGGTCAGCGTCTCGGCCTTGGCGAGCAGGGCGGGATCGGGCGTATGATCGGTCATCCCGCCCCCTTAGCCAGTTGAGGGAGGGAGTGAAAGCCGCCGGGGGCCCGCCTGCCTCCCTGTTCTCCCGCGAAGGCGGGAGCCCAGTCTGGGTCCCCGCCTTCGCGGGGACACATCAGGTGGCCGGCCCGGTCAAACCCGGTCCAGCCGCCGCCCCAGCCGCACGAAGAAGGTGATCGCAAACGGCACCAGCACCACCGACAACACCACCTTGGTCAGCATCTGCCCCGCCATCAGCTCGACGATCGGCCGCGCACCGAGGAACGAGATGGTGATGAACAACACCGTGTCGATCACCTGCGACACGATGCTCGCGATCATCCCGCGCAGCCACACCAGCCTGCCCTCGCCGCCGACCGGCCCCGCCAGCCGCGCGAAGATCAGCACGTTGAGCGTCTGCGAGATCCCGTAGGAGATCAGCCCCGCCATCATCATCCGTGCGCCCTGCCCGACGACGACCGGAAACGCGTCGACCGCGGGCGGGTACATCCCCGGATCATGCGGCAGCGCGAGCACCAGCTGGATCAGCGCCGCCGACACCAGCAGGGGGATGAACCCCAGCCGCACGAGGAACGTCGCGGTCTTCTGCCCGTGCAGCTCCGAAATCGCGCTGCTGATCACCACCAGCAGCAGGAACGCGAAGATCCCCGCCTCGACCGCGAGCGGCCCGAGCGCGACCTGTTTCACCCCCAGCACGCCGGCGATGCACACCATGCCGCCATAGAGGACAGAGAAAATGAAGAGCGAACGCGGGAACGCGGGAAGGTCTGTGGTCATCGCGCCGGACGCTAGCGAAATGCCGCGCGCCGTCAAATGCCTAGCCCTTCTGAAAGCGTGCAGGCGTCAAATGACTGGCGAGCACGGCGTACCCGTGTCATGTCGGCCGCTTGCGCAGCCGGGGGGCCGCGTGTGTCACCGTACCAAAACGCAGGGCGTCCATGGAAAGACTGATCATCGGCCTTGCAGGCATCGCCGTCATCCTCGGCATCGCGGTGCTGCTGTCGAGCGACCGCCGCGCGATCCGGCTGCGGATCGTCGGCGCCGCCTTCGCGCTCCAGGCGGGCATCGCGATCCTCGTGCTCTATTCGAGCTTCGGCAAGGTCGTGCTCGGCAGCATGTCGGGCGGCGTCGCCAACCTGCTCGGCTATTCGCAAAAGGGCACCGAATTCCTGTTCGGCAAGATGGCGACCCCCGAGATCGGCGGCCAGAGCTTCGCGATCGCCGCGCTCCCCGTCATCATCTTCTTCGCCAGCCTCGTCTCGATCCTCTATTATCTCGGCATCATGCAGTTCGTGGTGCGCTGGGTCGGCGGCGGCATCGAGAAGGTGATCGGCGTGTCGAAGGTCGAATCGCTCTGCGCGGCGGCCAACATCTTCGTCGGCCAGAGCGAATCGCCGCTCGTCATCCGCCCCTATCTCGCCGGCCTCACCCCGGCGCAGCTCTTCACCGTGATGACCAGCGGGATGGCGGGCGTCGCGGGGACGATCCTCGCGGCCTATGCCTCGATGGGGATCCGCATCGACTATCTGCTCGCCGCCAGCTTCATGGCCGCGCCCGGCGGGATCCTGATGGCGAAGATCATCATGCCCGACCGCGTCACGCCGCCCGAGGGCGAGCTCGCGCTCGGCGACCTGCCCGGCGAATCGTCCGCGGGCGAGCCCATGCCGCAGGCGACGCATGACGAGGAAAAGCCCGCCAATCTGATCATGGCCGCCGCCCAGGGCGCGCAGACCGGCGTCCGCCTCGCGGTCGCGGTCGGCGCGATGGTGCTCGCCTTCGTCGCGCTGGTCGCGCTCGCCAACGGCCTGCTCGGCGGGCTCGGCAACATGATCGGGCTGCCGGGGCTCAGCTTCCAGGGTCTGCTCGGCTATGTCTTCGCGCCGATCATGTTCCTGCTGAACGTGCCGTGGAGCGAGGCGGGGATCGCCGGCGGGCTGTTCGGGCAGAAGATCGTGCTGAACGAATTCGTCGCCTATATCTCGCTCGGCACCCAACCCGGGCTCAGCCCGCGGACGATCGCGGTGATCACCTTCTCCTTGTGCGGCTTCGCCAATTTCTCGTCGATCGCGATCCAGATGGCGGTGACCGGCAGCCTCGCCCCCAACCAGCGCCCCATGATCGCCAAACTCGGCCTCCGCGCCCTCGCCGCCGGCAGCCTGGCCAACCTCATGTCCGCCGCCCTAGCCGGCCTCCTGATCAGCTGAACAAACCCCTCTCCCCCCGGGGGAGAGGGAGGGGCCCACGCGAAGCGTGGGAGGGTGAGGGCACGAGAGGCTCGAGGCCGGTCATCCCAACCACCCCTCACCCTCCCGTCGCCTAAAGGCTCCTCCTTCCCTCTCCCCCAAGGGGAGAGGGACCCCAAAACCCCTCTCCCCTCGGGGGAGAGGGAGGGGCCCACGCAAAGCGTGGGAGGGTGAGGGCACGTGAGGCTAGAAACCCTCACCCCCTCACGGCAGCATCACCGTATCGATCACATGGATCAGCCCGTTCGACTGGCGCACATCGGCGATCGTGATCCGTCCCTTGTGCCCCTTGCCGTCCATGATGCCCCAGCCGCTGCCCGACTTCATGAACATCAGCGGCTCACCCTGCACGGTGGTGTAACTCGCAGTCCCGCCATCCGCCTTCGCCTTGGCCGCGATGTCGCCGGCCATGATCGTCCCCGGCACGACATGATAAGTCAGCACGCCCGCCAGCTGCGCCTTGTTCTCGGGCTTGAGCAGCGTGTCGACGGTCCCCGCGGGCAGCTTGCCGAACGCGGCATTGGTCGGCGCGAAGACCGTGAACGGCCCCGGGCCCGACAGCGTCTCGACCAGGTCGGCGGCCTTGACCGCGGCGACCAGCGTCGTGTGATCCTTCGAATTGACCGCATTCTCGACGATCGTCTTGGTCGGGTACATCGCGGCGCCGCCGACCATCGGGTTGGTCTGCGCGGCGACCAGCGCGGTGCCGCTGACGGCGACAGCGGCGGCAATGATCGTGGTACGAAACAGGGGGGTCATGACAGTCTCTCCTGATCGGCGCCGATGATCCGGCTGCCGCGGCGAAGATACGGCCACCCCGGCCGCAACGATGCACACGCTTTTTTACATTCCGGTGCGCAATGTTTCCCAGGCGGCAATCTCTTCGTCATGCCGCCGCGCGATCACCAGGTCGCGCGCACCGGTTTCGCCCGCATCCAGATCGACCGTCACCGAGCCGGTCCATTCGACCGTCGCATTGCCCGACAGCGTCACCATGCCGTCCGCCCCCGCCTCGGCGCGGACCAGCCCGCCGCGGTTGAACACCGTCGTCGGCGTGTCGTACGCGATCCGCCCCGTCAGGCACGCGGCAAAGGTCGACGCCGCCATCGCGCTGCCGCAACTGTCGGTCAGCCCGACCCCGCGCTCATGCGTGCGGACGAACAGGTCGGTCCCGCGCACCTCGACAAAGCTCACATTGGCGCGGTTGGGCAGCCAGTCGGGCGCCGCCTCGCAGGCCTCGCCGACGCGGACCAGCTCGGCATCGTCGACCGCCTCGACGAACGCCACCAGATGCGGGTTGGGCATCGCCACCGCGGTGAACGCGCGCGTCAAGGGCAGTCCGGCCAGCGGCGCCTCGACGATCTGGTCCGCATCGACATGCATCGGCCACGCCGCCACGTCGAGCGACGCCGGCCCCGCGGTCTCGCGCACCGTGAACACGCCCGGCGCGATTGCCGCATCGCGCACGACCAGCGCATCGCTCGTCTTCAGCCGAGCGGTCGCGCGCGTCAGCCCGGTCGCGGCGAACCCCGCACGCGCGACACAGCGCAGCCCGTTGAGGCACGTCTCCGATTCGCTGCCATCGGAATTGAACATCCGCATCCCGAACGCCCGCCCCTGCTCGTCACCCGCAGTCAACAGCAGCAGCCCGTCGCCCCCGACCGGCCCCGCGCGATCCGCCAGCGCGCGCGCGACGCGCGCCCAGTCCGCATCGCCCAGCGACAGCGCACGCGCGTCGATCAGCGGGAAATCGTTGCCGGAGCCGTGACATTTGATCAGTTCGAAGCGCATGCCGCGCCCTTAACCCCGTCGCCGCGCAAAGGCGAGCCGCCGCCCCCCTCGCGCCCTCTGACGTCCCCGCCCTCATAATGTGTCGCCAGCCGGTCGAGTGCGAGCGTCAGCACCAGCCGCCCCGCGCGCGCCGGCCAGGACAGCGCGCGCTCCGCCGCGGGCAGCCCCTCGCC
>NZ_JPJC01000153.1:0-1793 GCF_000733135.1 Sphingomonas sp. FUKUSWIS1 | reverse complement strand
CCCGCGGCCGGCCGCGTCGGGCCCTGCGCGGGCAGGACGAGGTCGGTCGGGACGGGCGCCAGATCGAGTGCGGCGCGCACGAAATCGCGCAATGACACGACCAGCGCGTGCGTCGGGACCGGGCGGCCCGCCGCGAGTTCGCCCGCGGCCTGTGCGGCCAGCCGGACCTGCTCGTCGGTGCCGAGCAGGATGATGTCCGACAGCGCCGCCTCGACCGCGTCGCGGATCCGCCGGCCGCGGTCCGATCCGGTGTCGATCGCGACATCCGCCGCATCGGCAGGCACCGCCTCGCCCCGGCGACGCAGGTCGCGGCGATGCGCGGGGTCGACCGTCAGCGTGCCCGTGAACGAGCCGCCCAAGGTCTTGTAGGCCGCGATCAGCGTGCGCAGCCGTTCGTTGATCTGCCGGTTGATCCGTTCGCGGCGCTGCTGGATCGTCATCATCGTGACGAGGCGGATGCCGACACCGATCGCCGTCACCAGCGCGAGCCCGAACAACGTCAGCAACGTGGTCTGCCAGGAACTGAAGTCGATCGTGCGCATGGTCGCTCCGCTATTCCGGGTCTGCGTGAGTCCCGATGCGGCACCAACGCGCATCGCGGGTCGATGCCCCCGGGATATCGTCAGGGCCGCTGGGCGTAGTCCGGTCGACCCGGAAGCCATATCGTGCGATGGCAAGTCTCGTGACGTCGCCGGGAAACGATCTGCCATGCCCCTGATGCTCCTGATGGTGCTGCCGTTCGCGGCGGCGCTGATGCTGGCGCTCGGCGCACGTTGCGGCCGTCGCATGCATGTCGGGATCGCCGCCGGTGCGAGCGCGGCGGGGCTCGCGCTGCTGCTTCTGGCCGCGCCCGCGGTCCTCGCGGGAACCCCGCTGACCGCGCGGATCGCGTGGATCCCGGCGCTCGGGCTCGATCTCAGCCTGTGGCTCGATCCGCTCGGGCTGCTGTTCGCCGGGCTGATCCTCGGCATCGGCCTGCTCGTCGTGATCTATGCGCAGGGCTATCTCGCCAAGGCTGAGCCGACCGGGCGGTTCCTGTCGTTCCTGATGCTGTTCCAGGGCGCGATGATCGGTATCGCGCTGTCGAACAACATCCTGCTGATGCTGATATTCTGGGAACTGACCAGCCTGTCGTCGTTCCTGCTGATCGGCTTCTGGCGCGACCGCGCGGACGCGCGGCAGGGCGCGCGGATGGCGCTCGCGGTGACGGGCGGCGGCGGGCTCGCGCTGATCGCGGGGATGCTGTTGCTCGGCCAGGCGGCGGGATCCTATGAGCTCGCAACGATCCTGACGCGCGGCGCCGTCGTCCAGGCGTCGCCGCTCTATCCTGCGATCCTGACGCTCGTCCTGCTCGGCGCGTTCACCAAGTCGGCGCAGTTCCCGTTCCATTTCTGGCTGCCGCACGCGATGGCAGCACCCACGCCGGTCAGCGCCTATCTCCATTCCGCGACGATGGTGAAGGCGGGCGTCTTCCTGCTCGCCCGCCTGTGGCCGGTGCTCGCGGGCAGCGACTTGTGGTTTTATCTGGTCGCCTCGACCGGCCTCGTGACGATGATCTTCGGCGCGGGCGTCGCGCTGTTCCGCAACGATCTGAAGGCTATCCTCGCCTATTCGACGATCAGCCAGCTCGGGCTGATGGTGATGCTGCTCGGTTTCGGCACGCCCGCGGCCGCCACGGCGGCAGTATTCCACATCCTCAACCATGCCGCGTTCAAGGCGGCGCTGTTCATGAACGCGGGCATGGTCGATCACGAGACGGGGACGCGCGATATCCGTCGCCTCGGCGGGCTCGC
>NZ_JPJC01000152.1:0-253 GCF_000733135.1 Sphingomonas sp. FUKUSWIS1 | reverse complement strand
CGTCCATTACGTATGGATACGTGAAGGACATATGAGAACGACTTAGCTTTAAACGATTATCCAGAGCCTTGAGGACCCCAGAAACCGCAAGCCGCCGCCCACATGTCCCTTCATCTAAACCTACAATGTCAAATAGCCGACAAAAATACCGACACTCGCATAACCTCCCTCGCGGAAGGCTTGGAGCATCTGGTTGTTTGCGACCGCAGCAACCAGACCGTGTGGCCGTTCGCTGCGGTGACACCCCTCTAGG
>NZ_JPJC01000151.1:0-1962 GCF_000733135.1 Sphingomonas sp. FUKUSWIS1 | reverse complement strand
CTGGCGCGGCTGCACCGCGCGTCGCAGGGGTTCGACGCGCCCGCGCGCGTGCCGCAACCGCTGGTCGCGAGCTTCACCATCCTGCCCGATCCCGACCCGATCGCGGCGGCGGAACGCTATGTCGCGGCGCGGCCGGCGCTCGCCGCCTTCCTCGCCCCGCGGCCGTGGCGGCGCGAGCTCACATCGCTGTTCAGCGCGCTCGGCGACGGGTTGCAGCCACGGCTCGCCGCGCAGCCGGCCTTGTGGACGCATAATGACTGGCATCCCTCCAACCTGCTCTGGCAGGAGGAGGACGTGCGGACCGTCATCGATTTCGGGCTGGCGGACCGGACCTGCGCGCTGCACGACCTGGCGATCGCGCTCGAACGCAGCGGTGTCGCCTGGCTGGCGCTCGGGCAGGGCGCGGACGCCACGATCGGCCAGCCCGAGGCGGCGTGTGCGCTGCTGGCGGGCTATGCGGCGACGACCGCGTTCGGTGCGGAGGACGGGGCGACGCTCGTCCGGCTGCTGCCGCTGGTGCATCTCGAATTCGCCCTGTCGGAGGTCGCGTATTTCGCAGGGGTGCTCGGCGACATGAGCGCGGCGGCGCTGGCCTGGGACGGCTATCTGATCGGCCATGCGGCGTGGTTCCTGTCCGAACCGGGGCAGGACTTCCTCCGCGGGATCGCCGATGCGGAGAGCGGCGCGTGACGACGCTCGAGATCGCCGCGGTCGCGGTCAGTTTCCTCGGCATCTGGCTGACCGCGGTGCGGCGGCTGTGGTGCTGGCCGGTCAACTTGCTGGCCTGTGCGCTGTACTTCAAGCTGTTCCTCGACGTGCGGCTCTATGCGGACATGATGCTGCAGGCGGTGTTCGCGGGCGCGCTGGTCTATGGGTGGCGCAACTGGACGCGCGGGCGGCAGGATGCGGGTGACGTCGCCGTCGTGCCGCTACGGCCGATCCCCGCGCTGGCGGGGCTTTGCACCGGTGCGGGTGCCGCGATGGGAATCGGGTTCGTCATGAGCCGCTATACCGACGCGGCGCTGCCCTGGATCGATGCGACGCTGAGCAGCTTCAGCCTGGTCGCGCAATATTGGACCGCGCGGCGGCACAGTGCGAGCTGGCTGCTGTGGATCGTCGTCGACATCGTCTATGTCGGGATGTTCGTCGCGAAGGGGCTGATGCTGACCGCGGGGCTCTATGCGGCGATGATCCTGCTCGCGCTGTTGGGCTATCGGCAGTGGCAGGCGGCGCGTCAGAACCAGGCGCGCACACCGAGCGCGAGCGAGACCCCGCCCGTCCTATCACCATCCCTGCGCGCATAACGCGCGGTGGCGCCGTAGCGCCGTTCCCAGGACAGCCCGACATAGGGCGCGAGTTCGCGGCGGATCTCGTAGCGTAGCCGCAGGCCGAGTTCGGCGGTGGACAGCCCCGCGCCGATCCGGCTGCCGGGCATGTCCTGCGCGGCGAGGTTCAGCTCGACACGCGGCTGGAGGATCGCGCGCTGGGTGATGCGCTGGTCGTACCAGGCCTCCGCACGCGCCAGCACGTCGCCCTTGTCGGACAGGAACAGCGTGCCCTCGACGTCGAACCAATAGGGCGCCAGGCCTTCGACCCCGAGCGCGGCATAGGTTCGTTTGGCGCCTGCGCCGAGATCCTGGCGGACGCCGGCTTGCAGGTTCCAGTACGGATCGAGCGCGCGCGAATAGAGCGCCTGCACTTCGGCGGCCTCGACCCGGTCGCCGAAACCGCCTTCGCCTTCGGTCTTGACGACCAGCCGGTCGATATCGCCGCCGAACCAGCCCGCGCCGTCCCAGCGATAGCCGTCGCGACCGCTGCGTACCTGCACCTCGGCGAGGTTGAAGAGGATCTGGCTGAAGCGCATGCCGCCATGCTCGTCGCGCATCATCCGGTTGGCCTTCGCCATCGTTGCGGGATCGTAGAAGCGCGCCGCCGCGAGCGTGGTCGGCGGCGCGGGGGGCG
>NZ_JPJC01000150.1:0-724 GCF_000733135.1 Sphingomonas sp. FUKUSWIS1 | reverse complement strand
GCGACGGTGCCGGCCGCGATGCGCGCGCGTTCGGCGGCGGGGTAGCGGCGGACGAGCGAGGGCGGCGCGGAGATTGCGCGCTCGGCGAGCGTGCCGTCCCAGACCGAGTGGAGATTGAGCCGGGCGGGGGCGTAGATGCCGTAATCGGTCTTCACGTCGTTGCCGCCCTTGTCATGGCGATCGCCCGCGTGGAGCGGCTGGTGGAGATCGCCGACGAAGTGGATGAGGAAGGCGAGCGCCTGGACGCGATCGTGCGGCGACGTCTTGCGGTCGCGGAGCAGGGTCACGTCGCGGTCGATCTGCGCGGAGACGCAGTCGCCATCCTTGCAGGCAGGCGTCAGGTCGAACGGCGCGCAGACATCGACATTCTGGTAATGCCAGCTGTACGCAAAGCCGAAGCGCGACTTGCCGTCGGCAGTCTTGAGCGGCTTAATGCAATCCGCCCAGACACTTGCCTCTTCGATCGTGCCGGCCGGACATTCGGGGGTGTCGAGCAGCGCTTGCTGCGCGAGGATGCGGCGGATCGCGACCTTCGTGCGCGGCGCGACATTGGCATAGGCGATCTGCGCAACCGTCTCATGCCCATATTCCCAATAAGCGGAGGCGGGGGCGGCGGTCAGCGCGGTCGCGGCGAGGATGCCGAGCGCGGTCAGGGGCTTGCGAATCATGGCTGCTCACTAGCGTAGATGGCGACGCTGCGCGCGCCCTTTGCGGACGCGGTGCC
>NZ_JPJC01000149.1:7737-8226 GCF_000733135.1 Sphingomonas sp. FUKUSWIS1 | reverse complement strand
GATGATGCGCGTCGAGGCTGTCATGCGCGCCTTCGGTGGTGGCGAGGAAATCGATCCGGAACCGGTCGAACAGCGTGCGCGGGCGGAACGCCGCGGTCGCGAGCTTTTCCCCGATCGTGTCGAAATACAGGTCCGCGGTCGCCGGCTCGAACGCGACGTCGAACCCGAACACCTCGGCGAACACATGGTCGAGCCACATCCGCGACGGCGTGCCGCGGAACAGCGCATAATGATCGGCGAGCAGCCGCCACGCCGCGCGCGGATCGGCGCTCCGCGTGCCGTCGCGCCGCGCGATCGTCAGCGCGTCGAGATCGACGCCCTGGCTGTAGAGCATGCGGAACAGATAATGATCGGGCGCGAGCAGCAGCGACGTCGCGTCGGTCCAGTTGGCATTGTCGGCGAACCAGGTCGGATCGGTATGGCCGTGCGGGCTGACGATCGGCAGGTCGGCGATCTCCGCATAGAGCGTGCGGGCGATCGCGCGGGTGG
>NZ_JPJC01000149.1:1926-7649 GCF_000733135.1 Sphingomonas sp. FUKUSWIS1 | reverse complement strand
GGCGGGGAACAGCCGGTCGGGGTGAAGCTCTAAAGGACGGGTCATGCAAGCGCTCCTGCCGCAAAGGCGATACCGCGTTCAAGTCCGCGTAGTTCGGCGAGCCCGCGCATCCGGCCGAGCAGCGAGTAGCCGGGATTGGTCGTGCGCGTCAGGTCGTCGAGCATCTGATGACCATGGTCGGGGCGCATGGGGATGCTGCGCCCTTCGCGGACCGACAGCCGGTGGACCGCCGCCATGACCGCCGCCATGCCGGCATCGCCCTCCAGATGATCGGCTTCGTGGAACGCGCCATCGGCCTCGCGCTGGACCGAACGCAGGTGCAGGAAGCCGATCCGCGAGCCGAGCCGGTCGACCATGCCGGGCAGGTCGTTGTCGGCGCGCACGCCGAACGACCCGGTACACAGGCATAGCCCGTTCGAGACGTTGGGCACGCGGGTGAAGAGATCGGTCACGTCGGCCTCGGTGCTGACGACGCGCGGCAGGCCGAAGATCGGAAAGGGCGGATCGTCGGGATGGACGACCAGTGCGATACCGAGCTCGTCCGCCAGCGGGCACACCGCCTCGAGAAACGCGACATGGTTGTCGCGCAGCCGCGCGGCGTCGATCGCGTCGTAGCGGCCGATCGCCTCGAGGAACGCGGCAGAGGTGAAGCCCTCCTCGCTGCCCGGCAGGCCCGCAAGGATCGTCCGTTCGAGATCCGCGCGGGCCGCCGTGTCCATGCCGGCGAAACGCGCCGCCGCCGCGTCACGGACCGCAGGCGCATAGCTCTGCTCGGCGCCCGGCCGCTGCAGCATGAACAGGTCATAGGCGGCCACCACGATCGCCTCATACCGCAGCGCGCGCGATCCGTCGGGCAGTTCCCAGGCGAGATCGGTCCGCGTCCAGTCGAGCAACGGCATGAAATTATAGGTGACGACGCGAATGCCGCACGCCGCGAGATTGCGCAGGCTCTCGCGATAGGCATGGATCAGCCGGTCCCATTCGCCCGAGCGGGTCTTGATGCCCTCGTCGACCGGCAGGCTCTCGACCACCGTCCAGTCGAGCCCGGCGTCGCGCACCATCTGCTTGCGCGCGGCGATCGCCTCGCGCGTCCAGACCTCGCCGTTCGGGACCTCGTGCAGCGCGGTCACCACCTCGGTCGCGCCGGATTGCCGGATGCTGTCCAGCCGCACCGGATCGTTCGGCCCGAACCAGCGCATCGTCTGCGTCATCAACACACTCGTCATCCTCTTAAACCCTCAACCCCGTGCGCGGCGTAGCGCGCAGCAAACTCCACAAGACGACCGCCGCGAGCAGATCGAGCGCCGCCAACGCGGCGAACAGCGGGTCATATCCCCACGCATCCGCGCTCTGCCCGATCAGCAGCGTGAACAGCATCCCGCCGACCCAGGCCGACGTCCCCGCCATCCCGGTCGCGGTGCCGACCGTCCGGCTGTCGAACATGTCCGAACACAGCGTCACCAGCGCGCCGCTCAGCATCTGGTGCGCGAAGCCGCCGATGCAGAACAGGATGATCGCGACGCCGGGCGATCCGGCGAACCCGATGCACGCCGGTCCGATCATGCACATCGCGCCGATCGTCATCGTGATCTTGCGCGACGCGACCAGCGGCACGCCGCGCTTCATCAGCCAGCTCGGCAGCACGCCCGCGGCCAGGCTGCCGAAATCGGCGGCGAGGAACGGCATCCACGCCCATAAGGCGATGCTCTTCAGATCGAGCTTCCATACCGACACGAGATAGAGCGGGATGAAGAAGTTGAACGTCTGCCACGCCGGTTCGGCCAGGAATTTCGGGACCGCGATCCCCCAGAAGCTGCGGCTGCGCAACAGGTCGCCGCGCGTCGCGGGCTTGGCGGTGACGTCCTCGCCCCGGGTCTCGATGATCGCGGCGCGCTCGTCCTCGCTCAGCGCAGGGTGGTCGGCGGGGCTGCGATAACCCCAATACCACAGGAACGCCCAGACGAGGCTGAGCCCGCCGGTGACGATGAACGCCGCCTGCCAGTTCCAGGCGAGGATACAGAAGGCGACGAGCGGTGGCGCGATCATGTTGCCGACGCTGGTGCCCATCTGGAACACGCTGGTCGCCAGCGACCGCTCGCGCGGGGGGAACCATTCGGACACCGTCTTGGCGCCCGCGGGGATCGCCGCCGCCTCGCTCGCGCCGAGCAGCGCGCGGAACAGCGCGAGGCTCGGCCAGCCGGTCGCCAGCGCATGCGCCATGTTGGCGAGCGCCCAGCCGACCGCGAACAGGAAGAAGCCGAGCCGTGTGCCGAGCAGGTCGAGCACGCTGCCGGCGACGGTCTGCATCACCGTGTAGCTGGCCTGGAACGCCAGCACGACCCAGCTGTAATCCTCGGTCGACATGCCGAATTCGGTCTTGAGCTGCGGTGCGGCCACCGACAGGGTCGAGCGCGCGAGATAGTTGAGGATCGTCCCCAGCGTCACCAGCGCGATCAGCCGCCAGCGCAGCGGCACGCTGCGCCAGCCGCGCCGCGGGTTGCCCGGCGCGCTCATCTCGTGATCTCGATACCGGACACGATCGCATCGCCCTTGATCGGCACGAATTTCAGGTCGAGCATGCCGTCGGTGACGCCCACGACGATCCGCCGCGTGACGCGCGTGAGCGGCGCGCCCGCGACCGCGGCGATGTCCAGCGCGGCGATCGCGCGCTTGCCGTTGGCGACGACGTCGAACTGTCGGGCGCCGGCCGCGAGCGCGGGTTCGACGAAGCTCAGCTCGACCGTGTAGCGCCCGTTGGCGAGCGGCACGCGGTAGCTGAACCGGCCTTCGCGGTAGGTTTCGGCGACCGCGCCTTCGGGCGTCCCCGCGACGATTTTCTTCTCGGGGCGCGGCCCATAGCCCGAATAGGCGTTGATATCGCCGAAACTGCCGCCGGCGAAGAACGCGTCCGAGCCATAACGCTTGCCCGCGATCTCCGGTGCGACCAGCGCGCCGCTGTCGATCCGGACCGACCGCGCAGCCTCCGGCGCCACCCGCCATTCGATCCCGTCGTCGACCGCCCCGGTCGGGAAGACGCCGCGCGCGACGACGCGGTTCGCCCCCGCCGCCAGCGCGACGTTCGACCAGGCGCAGATCATCTGCGGACAGGCGCTCAGCGTGCCGACGACGCGGTCGTTGACGAGCAGGTCGGTGCGCGGCGCGTTGCTGTACACGCGGACGTCGGCGACCGGATAGGCGCGGTCGACATAGCGCCGCCCGGCGACGTGCACGGTCGGCGTCGCGGTCCAGTTCGCCTTGTAGAAATAATAGGCGTCCTTGCGGATCTTCCGGTCGTAGGTGACCAGCCCCTTGGTGTTGATGTCGATCGCATCGCCCTCGCGCCGGACGGTCGTCGCGAAGTCGAACGAATTCCACAGCCATGTCCCCCACAGATAGGGTTTGGCGGACAGCGTCGCCCAGGCGGTTTCGTGGATGTAGCTCTCATATTCCTCGGGCTGGTTGCGACCGCGCTGGTCGACCTTGCCGCCGAGCGGATTGTCGGTGTGGATCGTCGTCGCGCCGCCCGCGCCATATTCGGTCACCGACACGGGCTGGTTCGGGCGCAGCACGCGGAGCGAGTCGAGATGCTTGCCGAGATCGCCGGGCTGTCCGTAATACCAGCCGAAATAGCGGTTGGCCCCGCCGAGATCGGCGGCCTCCGCGGTGATCGGAACGTCCGCGGAGCCGAGCAGCCGGCCTTCGCAACAGGTCGCCAGCGCGGTCGCGCGGGACGGATCCTCGCTCTTCGCCAGCGCGTTCAGTTCGCGCAGCAGCGGCAGCGGATCGGGCGCGGGCGTATCCTTGCTGGTGGTGATGAACGCCGGCAGCGACTTGCCGAAATCGACCTCGTTCGCGATCCCCCAGTTGAACACCGACGCATGGTTGCCGTTCTGCCGGATCAGCTCGCGCAACTGTTGGCGCGCATCGTCGCGCAGCCCGGCAGTCGCGACCGCATCGTCCCCCCAGGTCCAGCGCGACACCAGCGGGATCTCGTCCCACAGCACCATGCCGTACCGGTCGGCGAGGTCGTGGATCGCCTGGCCGTGCTGGTAATGGGTGAGCCGGATGCTGTTCACGCCCATTTCGCGCATGATCGCGAAATCCTGCTCGATATCCGCAGGCGCGGTCGCCCAGCCCTTGCCCTCGCGATCCTGGTGATAGCCGACGCCCTGGAGCCGCAGCGGCTTGCCGTTGAGCATGAAGCCGCGGGCCGGGTCGGCGCGCATCTCGCGGATGCCGAATGCCTGCTCAACCCGGTCGAGCACCGCGCCGGACGGCGTCGCGATCTCGACCACCAGCCGGTGCAGATACGGATCGGCGACCCCGTTCCACAGATGCGGCGTCGCGATCGACAGCGACTGGACGCTCTCGGACGCGGCGTCGGCACGCAGGGGGATGCGGCGGGTTCCGGTCGCGACCGTCTTGCCGCCCGCGTCGATCAGCCTGACCACCGCGTTGACCGCCTGAGCCTTGGTGCCGTCGTTCCGGATCCTCACGCGCACGGCGACCTTCGCCATCGTCGCGTCGATCGAGCTGGTCGTCGCGAAGATCCCGCTGCCGCCGGCATCGAGCATGTCGACATGGACCGCGTTCGTGACGATCAAGCTGACCGGACGATAGAGTCCGCCATGCACGAAGAAATCGCCCGCGAGCGGCAGGATGTCGGCGGTCGAGGAGCCCTGCGCCGGCTGCGTATTGTCGACCTTGACCAGCAGCGTGTTCGCCTGCCCGGCGCGGAGCGCGCGCGTGGCATCGAGCCGGAAGCGTGAAAACCCGCCCTTGTGCCCGCCGATCCGCTGGCCGTTGAGCCAGACCTCGGCAGTGCGGCTCGCCGCGTCGAACTGGAGCCAAGCGTGCTGTCCCGCGTCCATGGCAGGCGGGGTGAAGGTCATGCGGTACCAGCCGACGCCCTGATATTTGTCGACCGACTCGGCATTGTTCAGATGGGTCTGGGGGTCGGGCATGTAATAGCCGACGCGGTTCCAGGTGTGCGGTACGCTGACCCGCACCCAGGATCCGGCGGCCTGTGCCGCCTGCGCCGGATCGACGTCGCCGCGCTGGAACTCCCAGCCCTGAGCCAAGGGGACGACCGATCGCTCGCTCTGTGCGGCAGCGGGCGCGGCCATGACGGCGATGACGGCCGCCGCGACATATCTGGTCTGCATAACCCTCTCCCTGATCTTTTTTTGGCAGCTTAATTCCTGACAATTGGCCTGACCAGTTAATTTTTAAGTTTGGCTTGGATTTTGGACGGTTTTTGGAAGGTCGGGTTGCACGGTGCCACCTCTCCAACGCGCCCGGCCCTCTGCGTGTCAGGACAATAAGGCTGTCGCGGCTTGGCATGTGATCGGGTTTGCGGCCGTCCGGTAAGGCAGGTCGGGCGCCCAACATCAGCCCGCGCGCGGACCTCTTTTTTGATTCAAATCAAGAACAGAGATCAACGTTAAGAGAAAGGTAACGGAATCGGGGTATATTTTAGTTGTATTCGAAGGACTAAGCCACCGCGGCCGTTCGTTTTATACAACGATCGACCTTCTTCTCATCAAGACCTTCGCCACCGACATTGCCGCATTCAGCGGCTCTTCCGACGCCTTGCTACTACGACTCCCGCTGCTGCGGATGGGAGGTTCGTAGCGTCCATCCGCGGTGACTTTCGAGGTATATCCAATGACGTCGATCCTTCGGGCAGCCGCGTGTGCGGCGGTGAGTATGGCTGCGCTCGT
>NZ_JPJC01000149.1:0-1849 GCF_000733135.1 Sphingomonas sp. FUKUSWIS1 | reverse complement strand
GGCGGGGCCGCGCAGGCACAGGTGCCGGTCGGCGCCGGTGGCCAGCTGCAGCAGATCCCGCCCCTGCCGCTGACCGATACGCCCGATCCCGAGCTCGGCCTGACGCGCAAGACGCCGGTCGCGATCCCGGCCGCGGGCGGACCCTCGGCCCGCGTGGATGCGATCCGCGTCACCGGCGCCATGCTGTTCCCCGAAGCGACGCTGGTCGCCGCGACGGGGTTCGCGCCTGGTGCGACGCTCGATCTCGCAGGTCTGAAGACGCTCGCGGCGCGGATCACCGACTATTATACCAGCCGCGGCTATTTCGTCGCGCAGGCCTATCTGCCCGCGCAGGACGTGCAGAGCGGGACGGTGACGATCGCGGTCGTCGAGGGCCGCCTCGGCGCGATCGGGCTGCGCAACGAATCCCGCCTGGCCGACAGCGTCGCGAACGGCATGCTCGACGGGCTCGAAGTCGGTGATCCGGTCGCGGTCGCGCCGATCGAACGCCGGCTGCTGATGCTGTCCGACCTGCCCGGCGTGCGCGTGCGCTCGACGCTGAGCCCCGGCACCGCGGTCGGCACGTCGGACCTGCTGGTCGACATCACCCCGGGCCGCAGCATCACGGGCAGCGTCGAGGCCGACAATGCGGGCAATCGCTATACCGGCGCCTACCGCGTCGGCGGGTCGGTCAACTGGAACAACCCGACCGGCTCGGGCGACGTGCTCGGCTTGCGCGCGCTGACGTCCTTCTCGGGGCTCGCTTATGGCCGCGCCTCCTATCAGGCGCCGATCGGCAAGGTCACACTCGGCGTCGCCTATGCCCATCTCGACTATGAGCTCGGCAAGGAATTCGACAGCCTCGACGGCAGCGGCAATGCCGAGATCGCCAGCGTCTATGCCAGCTACCCGCTGATCCGGTCGCGCGGCAGCAACCTGTACGTGACGGTGGCGGGCGATGCGAAATGGTTCGACGACCGGTTCGGGATCGTCGACACGGTCACCTATCGCCGTGCGCAGGTCGTCACGGGCGGCCTCAGCGGCGACTCGCACGACACGCTGCTCGGCGGCGGCTGGAACGCCTATTCGCTGAGCGTCTCGGTCGGCACGCTCGATATTCGCGGCGCCTATGAGCGGTCGGTCGACGCGCTGACCGCGCGCACCGATGGTCGCTACGGCAAGATGCAGTTCAGCCTGGCGCGGCTGCAGACGATCAGCGGGCCCGTCTCGGTGTTCGGCTCGGTCCGCGGGCAGGTCGCGTTCAACAATCTCGACATCTCCGAGAAGATGGAGCTGGGCGGCGCCTATGCGGTGCGCGCCTATCCCGAGGGCGAGGCCTATGGCGACCAGGGCTATGTCGCGACCGCCGAGGCGCGGCTCGCGCTGCCGCGGGTCATCCCGGGCGCGCTGCAGCTGTTCGCCTTCGTCGATGTCGGCGAGGTCGATTATGTGAAGCGGCGCTATTTCGATGGGTCGAACCATGCGGTGCGCAGCGCCTATGGCGCCGGCGCGACCTGGACCACGCCATACGACATCGTGCTGCGCGCGACCTATGCGCGCAAGCTGGGCAACGCCGAGGCGACCGCCGCCCCCGACCGGTCCGGCCGCGCCTGGTTCCAGATCGCCAAGAGCTTCTGACGCCCGCGCGCGCGCCAGCGACCAGCACCGACATTTCGCGGCCATCCGCCGCCACCCGAGGATACCGCCCATGACCCCGATCCCCGCATCGATCCGCCATCGCCCCGCCGCCGCCGCTCCCTCCACCGCACCGACGCGTCAGCGCCGCGGCGGGCTGTTCGGCACGACCGGGCTCGCGCGGTTCGCGTGGCTGATCGGCATCAGCCTTGCCGGCACGGTCGCCGCGCGCCCC
>NZ_JPJC01000148.1:0-2933 GCF_000733135.1 Sphingomonas sp. FUKUSWIS1 | reverse complement strand
GGGCGTGGGGGCGTATCTGGGGGCGATCCCCGAGCCGCTCTACGCGCTCTTCGGGACGGGGTATCTGGGGTATACCGCGGCGCGTGAGTGGGGGAAGCGGCGGTGAGCGGGACTGGTATCGGAGCGGCGCGCGTGGCGTTCGGGGCTCTGGATCCTGACGTTCGTCAGGATGACGTAAAGGGGGAAGGTAACCGGGAAGCTGACAGGGAAGACGAGCGGGAGGGTGAGGGGGTGGTGCAGGGGGTCGGTGCAACGGACCGTTGCGTGGTCGAAAGCGCACCCTACATCGCGGTCATGAGTGCAAATGATCCCCACGCCATGCCGGTCTGGCACGGCACCACCATCCTTTCGGTCCGGCGCGGCGGCAAGGTCGTCGTGATCGGCGACGGCCAGGTCTCGATGGGCCAGACGGTCATGAAACCCAATGCGCGCAAGGTGCGGCGGCTCGGCGACGGGTCGGTGATCGGCGGGTTCGCCGGCGCGACCGCGGATGCCTTCACGCTGTTCGAACGGCTCGAACGCAAGCTGGAGCAGCATCAGGGGCAGTTGCTCCGGGCCGCGGTCGAGCTCGCCAAGGACTGGCGGACCGACAAGTTCCTGCGCAACCTCGAGGCGATGATGATCGTCGCGGACAAGGACGTGACGCTGATCCTGACGGGCAATGGCGACGTGCTCGAGCCCGAGAACGGCGTCGCGGCGATCGGATCGGGCGGCAACTATGCGCTCGCCGCGGCGCGCGCGCTGGTCGAATATGAGAGCGATGCCGAGGTGCTGTGCCGCAAGGCGATGGGAATCGCGAGCGAGCTCTGCGTGTACACCAATGACCGGCTGACCGTGGAGTCGATGGACTCGACCAGCTGAAGACCCGGAAGCCCCTCTCCTTCAGGGGAGGGGTTGGGGTGGGGGGCTTCATCAAGCGCTCCGCCCGCGGATAGTCCCCACCCCCAACCCCTCCCCTGAAGGGGAGGGGCGAAGAAGAGTGATCATGAACGACCAGCTTACCCCCAAGGCAATCGTCGCCGCGCTTGACGCGCATATCATCGGCCAGGCCGCGGCCAAGCGCGCGGTCGCGGTGGCGATGCGCAACCGGTGGCGGCGCCAGCAGCTCAGCGAGGATCTGCGCGACGAGGTGACGCCGAAGAACATCCTGATGATCGGGCCGACCGGCTGCGGCAAGACCGAGATCAGCCGGCGGCTGGCGAAGCTCGCCGATGCGCCGTTCGTCAAGGTCGAGGCGACCAAGTTCACCGAGGTCGGCTATGTCGGCCGCGACGTCGAGCAGATCGCGCGCGACCTGGTCGAGGAGGCGATCCGGCTGGAGAAGGAACGCCGGCGGATCGCGGTGAAGGACAAGGCGGAGGAGGCGGCGATGGGCCGGCTGCTCGACGCGCTGGTCGGCAAGGATTCGAGCACCGCGACGCGCGAGAGCTTCAAGCAGCGGTTCCTCGACGGGCATCTGAACGCCGCCGAGGTCGAGATCGAGGTCGAGCAGACGCCGACCACGCCGTTCGAGATCCCCGGCGGCGCGCCGCAGATGATCAACATCGGCGAGATGATGAAGTCGCTGGGCGGCGGGCAGCAATTGAAGCGCCGCAAGCTGACGGTGACCGCGGCGTGGGACAAGCTGGTCGAGGAAGAGGCGGACAAGCGGCTCGACCAGGACGAGGTGAGTCGCGTCGCGCTGGCGGATGCCGAGGCGAACGGGATCGTGTTCCTCGACGAGATCGACAAGATCGCGGTCAGCGACGGGCGCGGCGGATCGGTGAGCCGCGAGGGCGTTCAGCGCGACCTGTTGCCGCTGATCGAGGGGACGACGGTCGCGACCAAATACGGACCGATGAAGACGGACCATATCCTGTTCATCGCGAGCGGGGCGTTCCATGTCGCCAAGCCGAGCGATTTGCTGCCCGAGTTGCAGGGGCGTCTGCCGATCCGGGTCGAGCTGAAGGGCCTGACCGAGGGGGATTTCGTCGCGATCCTGTCGGATACCAAGGCGTCGCTGCCGCTGCAGTACAAGGCGCTGATCGCCACGGAAGGCGTCGAGATCCGCTTCACCGAGGACGGCATCGCCGCGGTCGCGCGGATCGCCGCGGAGGTGAATGCCGAGGTCGAGAATATCGGCGCGCGGCGGTTGCAGACGGTGATGGAGAAGCTGCTCGAGGACGTCAGCTACAATGCCGAGGATCGCGGCGGGTCCAGCGTGGTGATCGACGGGGCGTATGTCGACAGCCAGCTGAAGGAGATTGCGCGGAATACGGATCTTAGCCGGTTCGTGCTTTAGTCTGGGGGTTTTCGGGTGCGTACGGGGGCGGGGGTGCCATTGCGCTCTCACGCTCCGTTCGTGCTGAGCGAAGTCGAAGCACTTGGGGCCGGCCCTTCGACTTCGCTCAGGGCGAACGGATGGGGGGGCGGTTCCCGCCCTCTTCGTCATCCTGGGCTTGACCCAGGACCCAGAGTTACGGGCGGGGTCGCTTTTGGCTCTGGGTCCTGACTTTCGTCAGGATGACGAGGGGGAGTGAGGGGCGTCGGCTACAGCACCACCGTCTGCGGGCGGGCGGCCTTGAGCGCGGCGAGGACCATGGTTTCCCAGATGGCGGGGTCGCCGGCGGCGGCCATGGTCTGGTCGGGTTCGCGCAAGGTGCGCAGGACCGCGAGCGCGTCGGGGAGATAGTCGGTCCAGGCTTCGTCGATCAGGCGCGACGCGGAGGCGGTGTCGCCGCCGGCATTGGCGCTGATCCGCTGGCCCGCCAGGACGCGGGCGATGCGTTCGGCGATCGGGGTATTCGAGACGTCCATCAGTCTTCTCCTCGCAGGTCTGCCTATAGCAAACCCGCGAGGCAAAGACATGGGGCCTTAGCGTGCCGAGCTGGGGCCGGCGCCGCGGCCCTGGCCGCCGGGGCGACCGCCACCGGCGGGGCGACCACCGCCCTGGC
>NZ_JPJC01000147.1:0-2418 GCF_000733135.1 Sphingomonas sp. FUKUSWIS1 | reverse complement strand
GGGCGCCGAGCCGGTCAAGTCGAACCCGGTGCGGCTGGGCGTGATCGGCACGGGCGACCGCGGCCGCGCGCTGATCCAGAACATCGCCAAGTCGCGCAACTGCACGGTCGTCGCGATCTGCGACAGCTATGCGCCGAACCTCGTCAAGGCGCAGCAATGGGCGCCGACCGCGCGGCGCTTTGCCGATCACCGCGCGATGCTCGATGCGCGCGGGATCGACGCGGTGGTCATCGCGACGCCGCTCGACACGCATGCGAAGCTCTGCTTCGACGCGTTCGACGCCGGGCTGCACGTCTGGTGCGAAAAGGCGATGGCGCGGACGATCGCCGATTGCGGCGCGATGATCACGCACGCCAAGGCGGCGGGCAAGATCCTTCAGATCGGGCATCAGCGGATGTTCCACCCGACCTACCTCAACGCACTGAAGCGCGCGCGCGCGGGCGAGATCGGCACGCTGACACAGATCCGCGCGAGCTGGCACCGCAACAATGCCTGGCGCCGCGCGGTGCCTGCCGATGCGAACGACCGGCAGATCAACTGGCGGCTGTACCGCGACCGGTCGGCAGGGCTGATGACCGAGCTCGCGACGCATCAGCTTCAGGTCGGTAACTGGTTTCTCGACGCGGTGCCGACGCGGGTGATCGGGTCGGGCAGCATCTGTTTCTGGAAGGACGGCCGCGAGGTCTATGACCATGTCGCGCTGATCTACGAATATAGCGGCGGGCGGAAACTGATCTACACCTCGCTGCTCAACAATGCGCGTTATGGCTGCGAGGAGCAGATCCAGGGCAGCAAGGGGACGATCGAGCCCGAGCTGGGACGCATCTATCAGGAAGTGCCTGCCAAGGTTCTGGCGTTGCAGCGGATGCACAAGGACGTCGCGCGCGGCCACAAGCGCACGGTGCCGATCGGCGGCGCGACCTGGTTCCCCGAGCTGCCCGTGACGACACCCGGCGAGTCGCTTGGCTGGGGCGAATATGACGAGACGATGCTGCAGTTCGAGGGCTTTGGCGAGGCGGTGCGCGCGGGCAAGCCGCTGCCCGGCCTGTTGCGCCAGGCCTATCAGGCGAGCGTCGCGTCGCTGCTCGGCGAGCAGGCGATGGACAGCAACCAAGCAATGACCTGGCCGACGAACCTGGTCGCGATCTGAAAGGGGATAGAGCTGTGAGCGACACCAACCGCCGGGGACTTCTCGGGCTCGGACTGACCGCCGGACTGGCCGCGGGCTTCGCTGCCGACGCGTTCGCGCAATCCGCCACGCGCGGCGACGCGCCGACCGAGGGGGCGGTGGCCAAGCCCGCGCCCGAAGCCAAATACCGCGTGCCGTTCGCGGTGATCGGGATGGACCACAACCATATCTATGGCATCACCGACGCGGTGATCCGCGGCGGCGGCGTGCTGACCGCCTTCTACGCGACCGATCCCAAGCAGATCGCGATGTTCCGCAAACGCTATGGCGACATCAAGCTGGCACGGTCCGAGCAGGAGATCCTCGACGACCGCGCGATCAAGCTGGTGTGCAGCGCAGCGATCCCCGTGCTGCGCGCGCCGCTGGGCATCCGCGTGATGCGCGCCGGCAAGGATTATCTGAGCGACAAGGCCGCGGTCGTGACGCTCAAGCAGCTCGCCGATGTCCGCCGCGCGATCCGCGAGACGGGACGCAAGTTCGCGATCATGTATTCCGAGCGGCTCGAGGTGCCCGCCGCGGTGATGGCGGGGCAGCTCGTCCATGACGGCGCGATCGGGCGCGTGATCCAGACGATCAACCTCGCGCCGCACCGCCTGTCCGCACCGAGCCGTCCCGACTGGTTCTGGGACCCGGCGCGCAACGGCGGCATTCTGACCGATGTCGGCAGCCACCAGGCGGACCAGTTCGTCTATCTGACGGGCAGCAAGCGCGCGCAGGTGCTCGCGTCGCAGACGGGCAATTTCGGCAATCCCGCGCATCCCAAGTTCGAGGATTTCGGCGACATGATGCTGAGCGGCGATGGCGGTGCGGGCTATGTCCGCGTCGACTGGTTCACGCCCGACGGCCTGTCGACCTGGGGCGACGGCCGCCTCTTCATCCTCGGCACCGAGGGCTATATCGAGCTCCGCAAATACGTCGACATCGCGGGACGTCCGGGCGGCAACCACCTGCTGATCGCGGACAAGAAGGGCACGCGCTATCTCGATTGCTCGAAGGTGCCGCTGCCGTTCGGACCGCAGTTCGTGACCGACCTGGTCGAACGCACGTCGGTCGCGCAGGATCAGGAGGGCGCGCTGCTCGCCGCCGAACTCGTGCTGACCGCGGAGGCGCGTGCGACTCCGGCGAAGCGATGACGGCGCGCCGCGGCGCGGCGGCCTGCACAGTGCTGCGCGCGATCGGCATCGGCGTGGCGCTTGCGGCGGCCGCACCAGCCGCACCGGGGCCGGGTC
>NZ_JPJC01000146.1:0-4164 GCF_000733135.1 Sphingomonas sp. FUKUSWIS1 | reverse complement strand
CGAGGCGTGGAAGACGATGAACCTGTCGTTCGTGCTGGAAAATTGAACCGCGGGCGACGACCCGCCGCAAGGATGGGCCTGCAGGTCGGCCCCCCGGGTCGTCGCCCAAGGTACTGGCCTTGGGGGGCCTGCATGCCTATCTTTGCGCGATGGGCTCTTTCAGTCGTTTCTCGCCGGTCCGCGCCTATCGCGACCTCCGCCTGTTCCTCCGGGGCCGGCAGCCGTACGAGCTCGGCTTTCTCGCGCTGGCGATGCTCGTCACGGGCTTCCTGATCTACGCCTTTTCGAAGGACAGCTATGCCGAGCGCGAATATCGGCCGAACATCGTCTATGTCGAGCAATGGCCCGCGGATCGCACCGATGCGCAGATCGTCGCCCAGCAGAAGATCGACGCGCCGATCAAGGCCGCGCGTCTGGCTGAGCAGAAGAAGCGCGAGGAGGAAACCCGCGCGTCGTTCAAGCGGATGGACGACAAGCTGAAGGCGCTGGGGATCTGAACATCGACCAGCCCGGCCGCGGTATTGGCGCGGCACTGGCGCTGGCGGCACGGGGACGCGGGCGTACGGCACCCAACCCTTGTGTCGGCTGCGTGATCGTCGCGGACGGGCGCATCGTCGGGCGCGGCTGGACGCAAGCAGGCGGTCGGCCGCATGCCGAGGCGATGGCACTGACGCAGGCGGGCGTGAAGGCGCGGGGAGCCACGGCCTATGTGACGCTCGAGCCCTGTGCGCATGAATCACCGCGCGGGCCGGCGTGCAGCGATCTGCTGATCGCGGCCGGCGTGGCGCGGGTCGTCGCGGCGCTGGAGGATCCGGATCCCCGGACGGCGGGGCGCGGGTTCGCGCGGTTGCGCGACGCCGGGATCCACGTCGAAACGGGCGTGCGCGCCGCCGAGGCGCGACGGTCGATGGCGGGGTTCCTTACACGACTCGCCCGCGGCCGGCCGCATGTCACGCTGAAGCTCGCGACCTCGCTCGACGGCTGTATCGCGATGGCGGACGGGTCGAGCCGCTGGATCACCGGGCCACAGGCGCGCGCGCATGCGCATCTCGAACGCAGCCGGCACGAGGCGATCCTGGTCGGGCGCGGGACGTTCGAGGCGGATGCGCCGCGACTCGACGTGCGGCTTGCGGGACTGGAGTCGCAAGCACCGCGCCGCGTGCTGCTGTCGCGGACGGCGCCCGATGCGGACGCGGGGTGGCACGTCATCGCCGATCCGCAGGATATTGCGGCCCTGCCCGGCGACCATCTGCTGGTCGAGGGCGGCGCGGCCGTAGCGTCGGCGTTCCTTGCCGCGGATCTGGTTGACCGGCTGCTGCTGTACCGCGCGCCGATCCTGATCGGGAACGGCCGGCATTCCATTGGCGATATTGGTCTCGGCGATCTTTCCAGCGCGCATGGCCGCTGGTCGATCATCGATTCACGGCAACTTGGCAGCGACCGAGTCGAGGTCTACGAGCGCAAGCGAAACGAGGGATAATGTTTACCGGAATCGTCACCGACATCGGCAAAATCACCAGCGTGGCGCAGCAGGGCGACACGCGCGTGGTCATCGCGACCGCCTATGATCCCGCCACGATCGACCTGGGAGCGTCGATCGCGTGTTCGGGCGTGTGCCTGACCGTGGTCGACAAGTCCGCGGGCGGCGACGGACCGCACTGGTTCGCGGTCGACGTCTCGGGTGAGACGATCAGCCGCACCGCGCGCGACCAGTGGACGCAAGGTCGCCCGCTCAACCTCGAACGCGCGATGAAGCTCGGCGAGGAGCTGGGCGGGCATATCGTCACCGGCCATGTCGACGGGCTCGGCACGGTCGTGTCGGTGGTCGAGGAGGGCGGCTCGCATCGCGTCACCGTCCGCGCCGGCGCAGACATCGCGCCGTTCATCGCCGCCAAGGGATCGGTCACGATCGACGGCGTGTCGCTGACCGTCAACACCGTCCGCGACGTCGACGGCCCCGACGGGCAACGCGCGGTCGAGTTCGGGCTGAATATCATCCCGCATACCTGGGGCGTGACTACGCTCGGGACGATCGAGGCGGACCGGACGGTCAATATCGAGATCGACGTCCTTGCCCGCTATCTCCAACGGATGGAGCATTACCGTGTCAATGCCGGCTGAACGCAGCGCCGAACTCGGGCGCCTGAAGCATGGATATCTGTCGAGCCCCGAAGAGATCATCGACGAGGCGCGCAACGGCCGGATGTTCATCCTGGTCGATGACGAGGACCGCGAGAACGAGGGCGACCTGGTCATCCCCGCGCAGATGGCGACGCCCGAGAAGATCAACTTCATGGCGAAGTTCGGTCGCGGGCTGATCTGTCTCGCGCTGACCAAGACGCGGACCGAAGAGCTCGGACTCGAGCTGATGAGCCGCAACAACGGCACGCGGCACGAGACCGCGTTCACCGTGTCGATCGAGGCGCTCGAAGGCGTCACCACGGGGATCTCGGCGGCGGATCGCGCGCGTACGATCGCGGTGGCGATCGATGCGACCAAGCAGAAGGCGGACATCGTTACCCCCGGCCATGTATTCCCGCTGGTCGCGCGCGATGGCGGCGTGCTGATCCGCGCCGGCCATACCGAGGCGGCGGTCGACGTCGCGCGGCTTGCTGGATTGAACCCCTCGGGCGTGATCTGCGAGATCATGAACGAGGACGGGACGATGGCCCGGATGGACGACCTCGTCACCTTCGCGCAGTTCCACAATATCAAGATCGGCACGATCCGCGACCTGATCGCGTATCGCCGCCGCTACGACCATCTGGTCGAGAAGCGTGCCGAGGCCAGGTTCACGTCCGAATGGGGCGGCGACTGGACCGCGCTGACCTTCTGGAACAAGGCGACGGGCACCGAGCAGGTCGCGCTGGTCAAGGGCCGGATCGACCCCGCCAAGCCGACGCTCGTCCGGATGCATGCGCTGTCGCCGTTCGCCGACATCTTCGGCGAATCGGGCGATCGCGGCCGGATCCTGGCGCGGTCGATGCAGATGATCGCGGACGAGGGCGCGGGCGTGATCGTCGTCATCAACCGGCCGCGCGGCAACGCGTTCACCTCCGCCGTGCTGAAGAAGGCGGGCGCGGAGATCACCCCGGACATGGAGGAGCTGCGCGACTACGGCGTCGGCGCGATGATCCTGACCGAGCTCGGCGTCCATGACATGGTGCTGATCACCAACACCCACCACACGCTGGTCGGGCTCGACGGCTATGGCCTGTCGATTGTCGGCGAACGCCCGATCGCTCCCCTCGACACCGAAAAGGCTCCCAACTGATGGCGCATATCCTGATCGTCGAAGCGCGGTTCTACGACCATCTGAATGACCTGCTGATCGAGGGCGCGCGCGCGGCGATCGAGGCCGCGGGGCACAGCCACGAGACGATCACCGTCCCCGGCGCGCTCGAGGTCCCCGGCGCGATCGCGCTGGCGGCCGAGAGCGAGACCTATGACGGCTATGTCGCGCTGGGCGTCGTGATCCGCGGCGAAACCTATCATTTTGAGATCGTCGCTGGCGAGAGCGCGCGCGGGATCATGGCGCTGACGATGGACGGCCTGCCGATCGGCAACGGCATCCTGACCACCGAGAACGAGGCGCAGGCGCTCACCCGCGCCCGCCCGACCGAGGGCGACAAGGGCGGCGGCGCGGCGAAAGCAGCGCTGGCGATGCTGGCGCTGAAGGACCGCTTCGTCGCGTAGGATGCCTGGGCGTTCGAACGTCCGCCCTCATCCACCCACGATCGCCCTGGTCATTCCTCGGGAGTGTCGCGCAGGGCGGCCTCGACCTCTTCGGCAGTAATTCCGAACGCGGCGGCCAGCGCGGCGATCGACGCGCCGCGTGCGGCGAGCGTGCGGATGCGGGCGGGGTCGACGATCGTCGTATAGCCGCGGGTGTCGCGTTCGGTCTTCGTTTCCTCGCCGCTGCGCGCACGCGCGCCCGAGCGGCGGCGCTTGGCGATCTTGAGCGCTTCCTCGTCATTGGCAGGCGGTGCGTCGAGGCGCGCGCGGATCCGCTGCGCTTCCTCGACCCGGCGGGCTTCACGCGCACGTTCACGGTCCTGCGAGAGCGCATCGCGTTGCGCGGCGCGCGCTTCGGCGCGCTGATCGGTCGCGGCGAGGCGGTCCTGCGCGCGCTGTTCCCGCTCGCGGGCACGCTCTTCGGCGCGG
>NZ_JPJC01000145.1:0-23997 GCF_000733135.1 Sphingomonas sp. FUKUSWIS1 | reverse complement strand
GGGTCGCGGACCGGACGCTGGTCGACCGCGAGATGGCGGTGACAGCGCGGCTCGGCGCCCGCTACCTCTTTGTCGACGACCCCGATTACCCCCGCCTGCTGGCCGAGACCGAGACCGCGCCGCCGGTGCTGATCCTGCGCGGCGACATCGCGCATGCAACCCGGCCGTGCATCGCGATGGTCGGCGCGCGCAACGCCTCTGCCGCCGCGTGCCGCTTCGCGCGCGAACTCGCGCATGCGCTCGCCGAGGCGGGCACGACGGTCGTGTCGGGCGTCGCCCGCGGGATCGACACCGCCGCACATGTCGGTGCGCTCGGGAAGAACGGCACGGGAACCGGATCCGGCGGCACGATCGGCGTCATCGCGAGTGGTATCGACATCGCCTACCCGCCCGACAACGCTGCGCTGCAGGACGCGATCGCCACGCACGGGCTGTTGCTCGCCGAACAGCCGCCCGGGACCGAACCCAAGGCGCGCAACTTCCCGTCGCGCAACCGCATCATCGCAGGGCTCTCGATCGGGACGGTGGTGGTCGAGGCGGTGCCCAAATCGGGCTCGCTCATCACCGCGCGGCTCGCCGCCGAGCAGGGACGCGAAGTGATGGCGGTGCCCGGCAGCCCGCTCGATCCGCGTGCGCAGGGGTGCAACCTGCTGATCCGCGAGGGGGCGACGCTCGTCCAGTCGGCCGCGGACATTCTCGAACAGATCCGTCCGTTCGACAGCCGCTCGGTCCGTTCCCCCGTCGACGCCTATACCGGGCAGGACACCGGCGGTGGGTATCCGGACGATGCGAGCGAGGCCGACCGGCGCGCGGTTGCCGACCTGCTCGGCCCCGTCCCCGTCGGGATCGACGAACTCGTCCGCCAGTCGCACCGGGCGCCGGCGATCGTCCAGCTGATCCTGCTCGAGCTCGAACTGGCCGGCCGGCTGGAACGGCATGCGGGCGGGCGGGTCAGCCTGATCTGGGCCGGGCCCGCCGGCTAGGCGCAACGCCGGTGGTCGCCAGCGCCAGCGCGATCGCCGCACGCTGTTTCCGGGCGAGCGCGTCCGCATCGTCGCAGGCCCGCTCGATCGTCGCGATCAATCCGTCGAGCTCGCGCTGATCGTCCTCGATCAGGAGCGGCGTGGTCGTGCGCAGCGCGGCCCGGCGCAGCGTCGCGATCCGTCGCGCCAGCACCGTGCATTTGCGTTGCGCGAGGACGAGTGCCGCGGGGGTCATGCGACACCCGCCGGATCCACCCGGACAGTGATCGACGTCCCGGCGCGACAGGACGCGCTTTCCCGGTCGGGGGCGGTGCAGCGTGGCAGAGGGCCCTGATATGTCATGCAATCCGCCGAAATGAGCGCCGATCGATGCGATCTTACACCAACAATTAACCTGATTTGGATCAACTATCCAGCATATGCTCTATCGACATCACTTCGATCCGTCCCGGGCGGGGACGCCATCCGGTCTGCACGATGCGCGCCCGCGATCGCGCACCGCGATGCTGCCACCGCGCCCGCCCTGCCTCTGACAAACGGGCGCGGGCGCCCTATCTGGCGCATTCATGCCGACCAAGCGCCTGCTTGACGGCACCACCCGAACGCCGTCACCCTCGTACGCGTACACGTAAGGATCCCGGTTTCCCCATGCAGCTTGTCATCGTCGAATCGCCTGCCAAGGCCAAAACCATCGAGAAGTATCTCGGCAGCGACTATCGCGTGCTGGCCAGCTACGGCCATGTCCGCGACCTGCCGCCCAAGGACGGCTCGGTGGATCCCGACGACCAGTTCGCGATGACGTGGGAGAATTACGCCGACAAGTCGAAGCAGCTGAAAGCGATCACCGACCTCGCCAAGACGGCCGACCGCCTGATCCTCGCGACCGATCCGGATCGCGAGGGCGAGGCGATTTCGTGGCACGTCCGCGAAGTGCTGCGTGCGCGGAAAGCACTGCCGAAGGAGGTCGAGCGCGTCACCTTCAACGCGATCACCAAGGCCACCGTCACCGAGGCGATGAAGAACCCGCGCGAGCTCGACGACGACCTGATCGACGCCTACCGCGCCCGCCGCGCGCTCGATTACCTCGTCGGCTTCACGCTTTCGCCGGTGCTGTGGCGCAAGCTGCCCGGCGCCAAGTCCGCCGGCCGCGTCCAGTCGGTCTCGCTCCGCCTGATCGTCCAGCGCGAGCGCGAGATCGACGTGTTCAAGCCGCAGGAATACTGGTCCGTCACCGCCGAGATGGAGCATGACGGCACCGCGTTCCAGGCGCGCCTGACGCAGTTCGAGGGCAACAAGCTCGACCGGCTGTCGATCGGGAACGAGGGCGACGCGCTGCGGGCCAAGCAGGCGGTGCTCGACGGCAATTTCTCGGTCCAGACGGTCGAGACCAAGCCCGCCACGCGCAACCCGCCGCCGCCGTTCACGACCTCGACGCTCCAGCAGGAAGCGTCGCGCAAGCTCGGCTTCTCCGCCGATCACACGATGCGGATCGCGCAAGGCCTCTACGAGGACGGCGCGATCACCTATATGCGTACCGACGGCGTGCAGATGGACGGCAGCGCGATTTCAGCCGCGCGCCTCGCGGTCGCGAACCGCTTCGACGCGAGCTACGTCCCCGACAAGCCGCGCCAGTACCAGTCGAAGGCGAAGAACGCGCAGGAAGCGCATGAGGCGATCCGCCCCACGGACTTTTCCAAGGACAAGGCCGGCGGCGGCGATCATGCGCGCCTCTACGACCTGATCTTCAAGCGCGCGCTCGCCAGCCAGATGGCGTCGGCGCGGATGGAACGCACGACGGTCGAGATGGCCGACGGCACGGGTCGCAACATCCTGCGCGCAACCGGTCAGGTCGTGCTCTTCCCCGGCTATCTCGCCTTGTACGAGGAAGGCGCCGACGACACGCAGGACGAGGACGCACGCCGCCTGCCGCGGATGAAGGAGGGCGATGCGCCCGCCAAGAAGAAGGTCGACGCCGAGCAGCACTTCACGCAGCCGCCGCCGCGCTTCTCGGAGGCCAGCCTCGTCAAGCGGATGGAGGAGCTGGGCATCGGTCGCCCGTCCACCTATGCCTCGATCATCAAGACGCTGAAGGACCGCGCGTACGTCCGGATCGAGAAGAACCGCTTCTTCGCCGAGGAGAGCGGGCGGCTGGTGACGGCGTTCCTCGAACGCTTCTTCGAGAAATATGTCGGCTACGACTATACCGCCGAACTCGAGGAGGAGCTCGACGACGTGTCGGGCGGCCGCGCGCAGTGGCAGTCGGTGCTCGACGCGTTTTGGCGCGATTTCAAGCCGCGCACGTCCGAGGTGATGGAGCAGCAGCCCAGCGCGATCACCGCCGAGCTCGACACCTTCCTCGCGCCGTACCTGTTCCCCGCCAAGGCGGATGGAGGCGATCCGCGGCTCTGCCCGAATTGCGGCGAGGGGCAGCTCGCGCTGCGTGGCGGCAAGTTCGGCGCGTTCATCGCCTGCTCCAACTATCCCGAGTGCAAATACACCCGCCGCTTCGCGCAGCCCGGCGGTGACGCCGAGACGGATGCGGGTCCGTCGACGCTCGGCACGCATCCCGACACCGGCCAGCCGATCGAGCGCAAGTCGGGACGCTTCGGCCCGTATCTGCAGATCGGCGAGGGCGAGGATCGCAAGATGGCGTCGATCCCGAAGGACATCGGCGAGCTCAACCTCGAATGGGCGGTCAAGCTGCTCTCGCTCCCGCGGACGGTCGGCAATCATCCCGAGACCGGCGAGCCGATCATCGCGACGATCGGCAAGTTCGGGCCGTATCTGAAGCATCAGGGCAAATATGCGCGTCTCACCACGACCGCGGACGTGTTCGAGACGGGCATGAACGCGGCGGTCGTGAAGCTGGCCGAAGCGGCGGCCGGCGGCGGTCGCACCGCGCGCGGGGCGCAGGCGCCGCTCAAGGTGCTCGGCAACCATCCGCGCACCGAGGCGGAGATCAAGCTGATGGAGGGGCGTTACGGTCCCTATGTCACCGACGGCACGACCAATGCGACCCTGCCCAAGTCGATCGAGAAGGACCAGCTGACGCTGGAGGAAGCCGCGTCGCTGATCGACGCGCGGGCCGCGGCGGCGCCTGCGACGAAGAAGAAGAAGGCGCCCGCCAAGAAGCCCGCGGCGAAGAAGGCACCGGCCAAGGCCGCGGCGGCCAAGGACGGGGAGGCGACGGCGGCGCCGGTTAAGAAGGCTCCGGCCAAGAAGGCGCCTGCGAAAAAGGCAGCGCCGAAGAAGAAGGCCGCAGCGGAATGACGCCCTGATCCTCCCCCGTCAGGGGGGAGGATACAGACAGAAGGCTTACGCCGCGCGGCGTTGCGTCAACTGCATCCAGTCGCGCGCGGCGCGCTGCGCCACCGCAATGTCGCGCGGGCTCATGTCCTCGGCGATCTGCGCGCGGCATTCCTGCGCCGCGTGATTGCCCGACACCGCCGCCAGGTTGAACCATTTATGCGCCTCGATCAGGTCGAGCACGACGCCCGCGGTGCCGGTCGAATACACCATCCCGAGTTCGTAGCAGGCGCGCTCGTCGCCGCGCGCGGCATCGGCGAGGCGCCGTTCGATCAGGAAATTCTTGGTCTTGAGCCTGCCAGCCATTGTCGGTCCCCGCTGTTCCTGCCGACAGACTGGACCGACTCGGCCTGCTCAATGGTTAACGGGGCATTCCGTAGGATTGCCTAGTCGACCGCGATGTTGTCGATCAGCCGGGTCGTGCCCATCCGCGCGGCCGCGAGCAGCCGCCGGGGGCGGGCCGCGCCGGGCTGTTCCGCACCCGTCTGCTCGACGAGAGTCTCGGCATCCGCGAGCGCGACATAGTCGATCGCGAAGCCCGCGCCGACCAGCGCGGTCCGGGCGTCGTCGAGCACGGCGGCGACATCCTCGCCGCGGGCGATCGCACGCGCGGCGACGCCGAGCGCACGCGGCAGCGCGACCGCCTGCCGGCGCTGGTCGTCGTCGAGATAGATGTTGCGCGACGACATGGCGAGGCCGTCATCGTCGCGCTGCGTCGGGACGCCGACGATCTCGATCGCGAAGTCGAGATCTGTGACCATCCGGCGGATGACGGCGAGCTGCTGGAAGTCCTTTTCACCGAAATAGGCGGCATCCGCGCCGACCTGGTTGAACAGCTTGGCGACGACGGTCGCGACGCCGTCGAAATGGCCGGGGCGCGCGGCCCCGTCAAAGCCCTCGCTCACCCCGGCGACGCTGACGTTGGTGGCAAAGCCTTCGGGATACATGACCTCGACGCCCGGCGCCCAGAGCAGGTCGCAGCCGACCTCGTTCAGCAGCCTGATGTCGGCCATCTCGCGCCGCGGATAGCGCGCGAGATCCTCGTTCGGGCCGAACTGTTTGGGGTTCACGAAGATCGACGCGACGACCTTCGTGCCTGGGCGTTTCGCCGCCTCGATCAGCGCGACATGGCCGGCGTGGAGCGCCCCCATCGTCGGGACGAGCGCAACGCGCTGGCCGGCCGCGCGGAACGCGGCGACGCTTTCGCGCAGCATATTCAGGTCCCTGACGGTGTCCACGTGAAACTCCCACTCGATAAGTACGGTCGCGGCTTCTATGAAGGGCGTCACTCACGATCAATAAGGAAACGCGCGTTGGCCACGGGCCCGGATTCCCCTCACGCTTCGACGCACGTCATCGTGTTCGCCAACGAGAAGGGCGGCACGGGCAAATCGACGACCGCGGTCCATGTCGCGATCGCGCTGGCCGCCAGGGGCGCGCGCGTCGCCTGTCTCGACCTCGACCACCGCCAGCGCACCGTCGGCCGCTATCTCGACAACCGCGCCGAGACGATCAAGCGCACCGGCTCCGCGCTGCCGATGCCGCGTCACGCGACGCTGTCGGCGCAGACCGAGGACCAGTTCGAGGATCTGTGGCATTCGCTGTGCGCGGACTCGGATTTCCTCGTCGTCGACACGCCCGGCCGCGACGATCCGTTTGCGCGCACCGCCGCCGCGCTCTCGAACACGCTGGTCACGCCGATGAACGACAGCTTCGTCGATTTCGATCTGATCGGGCAGGTCGATCCCGAAACCTTCCAGGTGACGCGGCCGAGTTTCTATTCCGAGCTGATCTGGGATGCGCGCAAGCAGCGCGCCCGCGCGGACGGGACGACGATCGACTGGGTCGTGCTGCGCAACCGCCTCCAGCATATCGAGGCGCGCAACATGCGCCGCGTCTCGGATGCGCTGGTCCAGCTGTCGAAGCGGGTCGGATTCCGGATCATTCCGGGGCTCGGCGAGCGCGTCATCTACCGTGAGATGTTCCCCGCCGGGCTGACGATGATCGATGCGAAGGAATTCGGCGGCATGGGGCTGGCACACGTCGCCGCGCGCCAGGAACTGCGCGAGATGATGGCGGCGCTGCAGCTGCCCGAGCTGGTCGCCGAAACCGCGCCGCGCGCCGCTGCGCCGGCGTCGCCCGGCCCCGTGTCGGATGTCGCTGCATGACGGACCGCACCACGGTCCGCCGCAGGGCCGCGGCGTGACGTGGATCGCCACCGCACTGCTGATCTGGCTGGCCTGGCGGTATCTGCGCCCCAAGCCGAAACAGCGGGTGGTGACCGACGAGGCGGAGGCGCGCGCGATCCTGGGGATCGACGCGCGTGCGGATGCCGACGCGGTCCGCAGCGCGCACCGGCGGCTGATCGCCTCGGTCCATCCCGACCGCGGCGGCTCGACCGACCTGACGCGGCGGGTGAATGCCGCGCGCGACCTGCTGCTCAAACGCACGCGATAAGCCGACACAGAGACGTATGACGCACCAGTTCGACCCCAGCGCGCTGCGCGAATATGACGTTCGCGGGATCGTCGGCAAAAGCCTCGGTCCTGCAGATGCCACCGCGATCGGCCGGGGGTTCGCGACGCGCGTCCGCAGCGTCGGCGGCACCCGCGTGGCGGTCGGCTATGACGGTCGCCTGTCCTCCCCCGCGCTCGAGGCGGCGCTGGTCGCCGGGCTGGTCGCGGGCGGGGTCGACGTCGTCCGGATCGGTCTCGGCCCGTCGCCGATGCTCTATTATGCCGAGGCGACGCTAGAAGTGGATGGCGGCATCCACGTAACCGGCAGCCATAATCCCGCCGAGTATAACGGCTTCAAGATGGTATTGCGTCACGCCCCATTTTTCGGTGACGACATCCAGGATCTTGCCGCGCTTGCCGCGTCGGGCGCGTGGAGCGAAGGCGCCGGCGTGGTTACCACCGTCGACCTGCGCGACGCCTATGTCGGCCGGCTGATGGCGGGCTATGCCGGCGGCGCGTACCGAATCGGCTGGGATACCGGCAACGGCGCCGCGGGCCCGGTGATCGAGGCGCTGGTCAAGCTCCTCCCGGGTGAGCATCATGTGATCTTCGCCGAAGTCGACGGCAATTTTCCCAATCATCATCCAGATCCTACCGAAGAATCGAACCTTGCCGATCTGAAGCGGCTCGTCACGGAAAACAACCTCGACTTCGGACTGGCCTTTGACGGCGATGGCGACCGGATCGGCGCGGTCGACGCGCTCGGGCGGGTGATCTGGGGGGATCAGATCCTGTCCATCTTGGTCGAGCCCGCGCTGCGCGAGCATCCCGGTGCATCGATCGTCGCGGACGTGAAGTCGTCCCAGGCGCTGTTCGACCGGATCACCGCGCTTGGCGGCAAGGCGGTGATGGCGCCGACCGGGCACAGTTTGATGAAGACGGCGATGACGCGCACCGGCGCCCCGCTCGGCGGCGAGCTGAGCGGGCACCTGTTCTTCGCCGGTGACTATTACGGGTTCGACGACGCCGCCTATGCCGCGGTCCGCCTCATTCGCGCGGTGCATCTGTCGGGACAGTCGCTGACCGCGCTGCACGATGCGATGCCGGCGCTGGTCGCGACGCCCGATCTGCGCTTCCCGGTCGACGATGCGGAGAAATTCGCGGTGGTGGACGCGGTCGTCGCACGGCTGGCGCGCGAGGGCGCGGTGGTCGACCTGACCGACGGCGCGCGCGTCACCACGCCCGATGGCTGGTGGCTGCTGCGCGCGTCGAACACGCAGGCGATGCTGACGGTGCGCGCCGAGGCACGCACCGACGACGCGCTGGCCAGCCTGCTCGCCGCGGTCGATGCGCACCTCGCGGCCTGCGGGGTGACGCGAGCCTGATCCGCGTGCCGCCCCGCGCGCGGCGATTGACTCGGGGCCGGGCTACCCTACCCTCCGCCATCATCCCAAGGAGTGCCGCGTGGAGCGACCCATCGACGAATTCCGGTCCAGCACGCGCCGCTGGCTGCTCGGCAGCTTTGCCGGCTGGGGAACGCTGCTGACCTGCCTGGTCGGCGTGGGTTTCGTGCTGATCGGGCTGCGCTGGCTCCGGAACCGGAGCACGACCTTCGAGATCACCGACCAGCGGCTGATCGTGAAGCGCGGCATCCTGTTCAAGACGATCGACGAGATCGAGCTCTACCGGATCAAGGACGTCCGGCTCGGCTATTCGCTGCTCAACCAGATGACCGACATCGGCACGATCGTGCTGACGTCGACCGATCGCACGACCGGCGGCGGCGAATTCGTCCTGCGCGACGTGCCGATGGCGCGCGACCGGCGCGAAGGGCTGCGCACGCTCGTCGACCGTGCGCGCCAGCGGCGCGGCGTGCGCGAGGTCGATATCGACCGGGATGGTGCATACGCGCTGGATTAGCCGCGCTTTTGTCCCCACATGGCAGTCATGGCGCCATCTTATGCAAAGCCCAAACCCCAGCCGCAGATGATCCGGGTCATCGACCTCGAGACCACCGGATCGGCTCCCCCCGCGCATGGCGTGTGCGAGATCGGCTGGCAGGACGTCGCGCTGGGTGAGGACGGGCGCTGGGAAATCTACGGCGAGGGCGGCAGTCTGCTGGTCAATCCGGGCCGGCTGATTCCGCCGGTAACGCAGGCGATCCACCATATTCTCGACGAGCATGTCGCCGATGCGCCCTGGTGGCATGATTGCGCGCGTCAGGTGCTCGATCCCTGGCCGCGACGGCTCGCGCTGGCGGCGCACCGTGCCGATTTCGAACAGAAATTCTGCACCCCCGCGCTGACCCGCGATGCCGAATGGATCTGTACCTGGAAATGCGCGCTTCGGCTGTGGCCCGATTCGCCGAGCTTCTCGAACCAGGTGCTGCGCTATTGGCGCAAGCCCGCGGGGATGGAGCATGAGCGCGGCCTGCCCGCGCATCGCGCCTTCCCCGACGCCTATGTCACCGCCTTCCATCTGCGCGACATGCTCAACGAGGCGAGCCTGGCGCAGCTGATCGAATGGTCGCGTGATCCCGGCCTGATCCCGCGCGTGCGCTATGGCCCCGACCGCGGCAAGGAATGGTCCGAACTGGATCATGAGACCCTGATGGCGTTCCTGACCGATCGCGATCCCGATATCCGCTTCACCGCCAATCACGAGATGGATCGGCGAAGTGGTGGCGGCCGTGTCGGCAAGGCGAGCGCGCAGGAACTGTTGCTCTAGAGCGACTTCGCGGCGGATACATATAATACGTACCAAAACATTGCGCGCGTTTATATTATTCGTGAATTGAACTATGATCGTGTCTCCTTCGGTGAAGTGGAGACCCCTTCATGCGCAAGTTCATCATCATTGCTGCAGCATTTGCAATCGCTACGATGCCGGCCACCGCGAATGCAGCCACCAACGCAGCGGTGCCATTGTCTGTCGCCAAGTCGGTGCGTGTATCGACGCAGACCGTCAGGAAGACCAAGCTTGCCGGTCCGAGCCTGATCGTCCCCCTGCTCGCAACGGTTGTCATCGTGGGCGGCGCCATTCTGCTCGCCTCGAGCGACGACGAGGATTCGGACAGCAACTGAGCAAACGAACGGCGTAGCGATGTCATCCGCTCGAACGGCAGCGGTCTCGCCTTGTCGGGCGGGTTAGAGGCCCTGCCAAAGTCGAACCATGACGACGATATCACCGGGTCATGATGATCCGTGATCTTGATGGCCATCCCGACCGATCGCGATTGCGATCTCCGGGTCTCGGCCAATCCCGCGATCGATGCGGCACAGTGGCGACCGCCGCGTTGGCAAGGCCAGCACCCGAAAACTGTTGCCCTAGGGTCACGGTCGGCGACCGATAATTGCCCCCGATCGGTTTAGACGTTGCTTCATTTTTAATACAAACGCCTATACTGTGCGCTCTTCTCATAAAGTTACGGAGTTGTTCTCATGCGTAAGATCCTTCTCACGGCTGCTGCCGTTGCCGTCTCGGCCATGCCCGTCGCGGCAAATGCTGCTGCAAATTCCGCAGCGTCGCTGTCGGTCGCCAAGTCGGTGCGCGCTGCATCGCCGACTGCCAAGAAGAACAAGGTTGCCGGTGCCGGTCTGGTCATCGTCGCCGTCGCTGCCGTCGCCGTGGGCGGCGCGCTGTATCTCGCGATCGACGACGACAACAACTCCGACAGCAACTAAGACATAACGGGGTCGGCGCTGGCGCCGGCCCCACCCTGGCGGGCCGGTGTCGATGCCCATCCGGCGCGGCCAGACGCCCCGATCCTCGCAATCGCCGTCGCGCAGCCGCCGGTATCCACCCTCTCCGGCCGCCGTCCGTCAGTATCGCTGGCGTAACGATAGGCGGTATCCTAGACGGGTCGCATATGGCGCGTATCAGCTTGAAACTTCCCCAGTCGGAAGGGCGCATCGCCCGCTGGCTGGTCGCGTTCATGACGCTCGGCTTCGTCGCGCTGGCCGCTGCCGCGGTCGCGATCGGCTGGATCACGGTGCGTAACGCGCGCTACACCGCCGATATTCTTCATACGCAGGACGTCCGCCAGGCGATCGCCACGTTGCAGGTCGAGATGGAGCAGTCGGAAACCGCGCGGCGCGGCTATCTTCTCACCGGCCTGCCCCTGTTCTCGACGGCCTATGAGACGACGGCCCAACGGCTCGCGCCGGCGCTGACGGCGCTGCGCTCCTCGACCCACGACAATCCACGCCAGACCGCGCGGCTCGACCTGATCGAACCGCGGGTGGGCCAGTTGCGCAGCCTGCGGACCCAGTCGATCGCGCTGGTCGACGCGGGCCGGATCGGCGAGGCGCAACGCCGGTTCGCGGTCGATGCGAGCGTCCCGCTGATGCGCAGCATCCGCTACCGGCTGCGGGCGATGGCTGCCGAGGAAGTTCGCCTGCTCGAGATCCGCAGTGACCGCCAGCAGCGGTCGAACATGCTGTTCCTGTCGGTGGCGGGCCTCGCAGCGCTGCTCCTCCTCGTCGTGGCGATCCTCGCGATCCTGGTGATCCGGCGCTACACCGCCGATCTCGGTGCGTCGCGCGACCGGTTGCACCTGCTCAACGAGACGCTCGAGGATCAGGTAGTCGAACGGACCGCGGATCTCAGCCGGGCGAATGACGAGATCCAGCGTTTCGCCTATATCGTCAGCCACGACCTGCGCTCGCCGCTCGTCAACGTGATGGGCTTTACCGCGGAGCTGGCCGAGGCCGCCGCGCCGCTGGCCGCACTGATCGACCGTGCGGAGGCGATCGCCCCGGAGATCGTCACGCCCGAGGCGCGGATCGCCGCGCGGGAGGATCTGCCCGAGGCGATCGGCTTCATCCGCGCCTCGACGCAGAAGATGGACCGGCTGATCAACGCGATCCTGAAGCTGTCGCGCGAGGGGCGGCGGTCGATCACCCCCGAACCGGTCGACCCGGCCGCCGTCGGGGACGCGATCGTCGCGTCGATCCAGCATCTGATCGACGATCGCGGCGCGACCGTCACGATCGACCGCCCGCTGCCCGCACTCGTCACCGACCGGCTCGCGCTCGAACAGATCCTGTCGAACCTGATCGAGAATGCGACCAAATATCTCCAGCCCGGACGGCCGGGCGTGATCCGGCTTGCCGGCACGCGCGAGCGCAACCGCGTGATCCTGTCGGTCATCGACAATGGCCGCGGGATCGCGCCGGGCGATCACCAGCGCGTCTTCGACCTGTTCCGGCGTGCCGGGCCGCAGGACCAGCCCGGCGAGGGCATCGGCCTCGCGCATGTCCGCGCGCTGGCCTATCGGCTGGGCGGGACGATCGACGTGGTCTCGACGCTCGGCGAAGGCGCGACCTTCCTGCTCAATCTCCCCTTCGACCTCAGGTTACAGGATCCCGTGGCATGAACGATCACAAATCCGTCGGCATCGTGATGATCGAGGACGACGAGGGCCATGCGCGCCTTATCGAGAAGAACATCCGCCGTGCGGGCATCCTCAACGATATCCGCCATTTCACCGATGGCACGACCGCGCTCGACTTCCTGTTCGATGCGGCCGACGGTCCGGCGAAGAGCGGCCCCGCGCTGATCCTGCTCGACCTCAACCTGCCCGACATGAGCGGCACCGACATCCTCGCGCGGATCAAGGCGGAGGGCAGCCCGTTGCGACGCGCGCCCGTCGTTGTGCTGACGACCACCGACGACAAGGTCGAGATCCAGCGCTGCTATGATCTCGGCTGCAACGTCTATATCACCAAGCCGGTGAATTATGAGAGCTTTGCCCAGGCGATCCGCCAGCTCGGCCTGTTCCTGTCGGTGATCCAGGTCCCCTCGGCCGAGAGTTGAATGACCGGCAAACGCGTTCTCTATATCGATGACGATGCGGGTATCCGGCGGCTGGTTGGGCGCGCGATGGAGCGTCGCGGGTACCATATGACGCTGGCCGAGTCGGGCGCGGACGGCATCGCGATGGTGCGCGCCGAACCGTATGACCTGATCGCGGTCGACCATTACATGCCCGGGATGGACGGGCTCGAGACGCTCAACGTGCTGCGCGCGCTGCCCGATGCGCCCCCCGTCGTCTATGTCACCGGGTCAGACGAGGGACGGATCGCGGTCGCCGCGCTGAAGGCGGGCGCGGCCGACTATGTCGTGAAGACCGTCGGCGAGGAGTTTTTCGAGCTGCTCGATGCGGCGTTCGAACAGGTCGGCGCGCGGTCGGTGCTGCAACAGGCCAAGGCCGTCGCCGAGGCCGATCTGCGCGCGACCAACGCACGGCTCGAGGCGCTGCTCGGCGAGGTGAACCACCGCGTGGCCAATTCGCTGCAGCTGGTCTCGGCGATGGTCAGCCTGCAGGCGGGGGCGCTGACCGACCCGGCCGCGCGCGAGGCGCTCGAGGATACGCAGCGGCGGATCCAGGCGATCGCGCAGGTCCATCGCCGCCTGTATACGAGCAACGATGTCGAGAGCGTCGACATGCGCGAATATCTCGGCGCGCTGGTCGACGAACTGGCGGAGACCTGGTCGAGCGAGGCGCTGCCACGCGCATTGCGGCTGGTCGCCGAACCGATCCGGCTGGCGACCGACCGCGCGGTGTCGCTGGGCGTGATCGTCACCGAACTCGTCACCAATGCCTGCAAATACGCCTATCCCGCGGGATCGGGCGAGGTCCGCGTGACGCTGTCGCAGACCGATGACGGCCAGTTCCTACTGGCGGTCGAGGATGATGGCTGCGGCATGCCCGCCGACGCCACGCCGCGGGGTACGGGGCTCGGCACCAAGCTGATCCGCGCGATGGCGCAGAGCTTGCATTCGATCGTCGAATATGACCGCGCGCATCGCGGCGTTCGCGCGACGCTCCGCGCCGAGGTGCGCTGACCTCCGTCAGTTACGAGCAGGATTGTCGATGCTGGTCAGAGCGCGCGGCTCTGGACAGCGCCGACACGCACTCCTATTTAGTTATCGCGATAAACAGATAGGAGATTCAGCATGTCGGTCGATGTGAAATACAGCACCACGGCAACCGCCACCGGCGGTCGTGACGGTCAGGCACGGTCGGAGGACGGCCGGTTCGCGGTGGCCCTGTCGACGCCCAAGGAGCTTGGTGGCGCAGGTGGTGACGGGAGCAACCCGGAACAGCTGTTCGCGGCGGGCTATTCGGCCTGCTTCATCGGCGCGCTGAAGGTCGCCGGACAGCAGCTGAAGATGAAGCTGCCCGACGATGTGTCGGTGACGGCCAAGGTCGGCATCGGTCCGCGCGATGCGGGCGGGTTCGGCATCACCACCGATCTGACCGTCGCGCTGCCGGGTCTCGACCGCGAGCAGGCGCAGAAGCTGGTCGATACCGCGCACCAGATCTGCCCCTATTCGAACGCCACGCGCGGCAATGTCGATGTCGGGCTGACGCTCGCCTGACCCACGGGGTGGCCGGCCGCGCGAGCGGCCGGCCGTTCCGTCACGCGCCTGCGGCGTCGACCTGGTCGAGATAGTCCGCATACCCCTCGGCTTCCATCGCGTCGCGCGGGACGAAGCGGAGTGCGGCCGAGTTGATGCAGTAGCGCAGCCCGCCGCGGTCGCGCGGCCCATCCTCGAAGACATGCCCCAGATGGCTGTCCGCGCCCGCCGAGCGGACCTCGGTGCGGACCATGCCGTGGCTGCGGTCATGCAGCTCGGCGACATGCGCGGGGGTGATCGGCTTGGTGAAGCTCGGCCAGCCGCAGTGCGAGTCGAATTTGTCGGCCGACGCGAACAGCGGTTCGCCCGACACGATGTCGACATAGAGCCCGGGTTCGCGGGTGTTGAGATAGGATCCCGTCCCTGGCCGCTCGGTGCCGCTTTCCTGCGTGACGTAATATTGCTCGGGCGTCAGCTTGGCGAGCGCGGCGTCGGTCTTCTTATACTCTGTCATGCTGTCCTCTCACGCGGCGATCCGCGTCGGTTGGCCGGCCGGGATGCGCGAAAGCTGCGTCCGGTCAGCAGGGTGCCGACGGGATATAGGGGGCGTTGGCGCTATAGGAATGGCCACGCGACAGTGATAGCCAGCCCGATGAGCCGGTGCCCGGGCCGCGATCTTCACAATCCCGGGGCATGTGACGCCCCTGCGCACTGCACGCCTTGCCAGCATTCAGTCTTTCACCTAGTATTAACCATCGAAACTCATTCCGTTTACCATGATTCGTCATGATGTACGGCAATGATCGACGACCATCCTAAGTCAAGACCATGCATGTCCACGTAGATCTACGTGGGAGATATTGTACATTTGTTCAGGTCTTCGCAATGCCATTGGCGTAGAACTGCATCGATGAGGCGGCATGTTTTCAAGAAGCCTCTTGATGACAGATACGGCTCGACATGAGTGGCGCAAGGTATGTCCTGCTGCGCCCAGTCCTGGGAATTACCAATGGCTATCAACAACATGCGCGTCCAATTCGCGCTGGCGTCCGCGCTCGGCCTGACCGCTTTCGTCGGCCTTCCGGCATCGGCGCAGACCACCGGCACGACGATCGCCGCCAACGCCGAAGTCACCGAGAGCTGCGTGGTCACCTCGACCGCGCTGCAGTTCGGCGGCGCCGATGTGACCGATGGCGCCGCGCATGCGGGCACCGGTGGTCTGAACGTCATGTGCACGATGGACACAGGATGGACCGCAACGGCAGATATCGGCACCGGCACCGGCGCAACGATGGCCTTGCGCGGGATGACCTCGACCGCCGGGGGCGGCCAGCCGCTGAACTACGTCCTGTACAATGACAACACCACGACCAGCCCATGGGGTGATGGCACGGGCGGCACCTTGCCGATCACCGGCACCGGCACCGGCGCCATTGTGCCGATCGTGCTGGCCGGCAGCATCCCGGCTGGCCAGACGGGCATACCAGCAGGAACCTATGCGGATGTCGTCCAGGTCACGGTTAACTACTAAGCTCTTCAAGCAATGCGCTTTATGAGCCTCTTGCAGACCGGTCGCCTCACGGCGGCCGGTCTTTGCATGGCCGCCGCCATCGCCCTGCCCGGCGATGCGGTCGCGAGCAACTTCCGCGTCAGCCCGGTCACGCTCACCCTGCCCGCCAACCGCCCGATCGGATCGCTGACCATCACCAATGGCGAGGATGTACCGGTATCGATCCGGGTGTCCGCCTTTCGCTGGACCCAGGTCGACGGCAAGGACGTCTATACGCCGACCGACGACCTGATCGCGTCGCCACCCATCTTCACCGCTGCGACGCGGGCACCGCAACTCGTCCGCATCGGCGTGCGGCACCGCATGCCCAATGCCGCCTATCGCGTGATGCTGCAGGAGATCCCCGGGCCGGCGACGGCGAACGGCGTGCGCATCGCGGTCAAGCTGAACCTGCCGCTCTATATCGTCGCCGATCCGGCCGCCAAGGCCGCCGTCGCCTGGACCGCCTGGCGGCGCCCGGCCGGGAATATCGTCCTCGAAGCGCGCAACACCGGCGGCGCGATCGCGCAGGTCACCGGCATCGCACATCGGGCGGGGACGGGGATGGGGACGGGCGGCACATCGACCGTGCTGAGCAACGCGATGGGCGTCGTCCTGCCGCAGAGCATGCGCCAATGGGAGATCGGCAAGCATCCCGAACTCCCGAACGGGACGCCGCTGACGCTCGCGATCCGCACCGCCGATGGCGAGCACGAAGTCACGGCGAATCTGGCCGCGCGCTAGTCTGGCAATCGTGCTTCTGGCCGCGGGTTCGCCCGGCATCGCAGCCGACCCCGCGCCCATCCCGGCGGCGGGGCAGGCTGCGGCGCCGGCGGACCTGCGTCTGGCGTTGCTCGCGATCCGGATCAACGGCATCGATCAGCCCGATCCGGTCTGGGTGCTGTACGATGCGGACGCGCTGTACGTCACCGGAGACGCGGCACGCGCGTGGCGGCTGGTGCTGAAAGAGGACGATACGCGGCTGTTCGAGGGCGAGACCTATCTTCGGCTCGACACGGCGGAAGGGCTTGTCGCCGGCCTCGACGATGCGACGCAGACATTGTCGATCACCGCGCCGGCGGCATTGTTCATGCCGTCGAGCGCGCTGCTGTCGGGCCGGACCGACGGGCCGATGACGCGCAGCGGGATCGGCGGCTTCCTCAATTACGACCTGTCCGCACAGACCGCGTCCGGCGCGTCCTCGCTCGACGGCCTGTTCGAGCTGGGCGCGTTCAGCGGCGCGGGGACGATGGGGACGGGCTTCATCGCCGGCACGGGGAACAGTGGCGACGGGCGACGCAGCCTCGTCAGGCTGGATACCAACTGGACGATCGACGACCCGGCGCGGCTGCGATCGCTGCGGATCGGTGACGGCGTGACTCGCGGCAGCACCGGGACCGGTGCGCTGCGGTTCGCGGGCCTTCAGCTCGCGACCAATTTCGCGACGCAGCCGGGCTATCTGACGATGGCGCTGCCGACGCTGAACGGCAGCGCCGCCGTCCCCTCGGTCGTCGACCTTTATGTCAACAACATCCTCCAGAACCGCCAGAGCGTCGCGTCCGGACCGTTCGCGCTGACCGACGTCCCGGTGGTCAATGGCAGCGGCGATATCCAGCTGGTGGTGCGCGATGCGCTGGGTCGCGAGACGCGGGTGACGCAATCCTATTATGCCGCGCCGCAGATCCTGCGCCGGGGCCTGCATGATTTCTCGTACGAGATCGGCGTGTTGCGGCGCAATTTCACGCGGGCGAGCTTCGACTATGGCACGCCGATCCTGTCGGCGACGCATCGCTATGGTGTGACCGAGCGGCTGACGGTCGAGGCGCATGGCGAAACCACCCGCAGGATGCAGGCGACCAGCATGCAGGTCAGCGCCTTGTGGCCCGCGGTCGGGATCTTCTCGCTCTCGGCCGCGGGCAGCCATTCGGACCGGGGCGGCGGCGGCCTGTTCGGAATCGGGTTCGAACGCCAGACGCGCGGCCTGTCGCTGGGCGGCAATGGCGAGATCACCACCGCGGACTATGCGACGGTCGGCGATTCGACCGCCTATCGGCGCGCGCGCAGCACGGTGACCGGCTTTATCGGCACGCCCACGCCCTATGGGTCGGTCACAGCTTCTCTCCTGTGGCGCCGCAGCCGTGACCAGCGGGGCGATATCCTGTCGGGCAATGCCAATGCGTCGATGCGGCTCCGCCGGATCGGCGCGCTCAGCCTCAATGCGAGCCGGAGCTTTGCCGGCGCGCGTGACACGACGGTGCAGTTCCGCCTCACCGTCCCGTTCGGCCAGCGGACCAGCGCCACCGCCGGCGTGCAGCTGCGCGACGGCGAGCTCGGCGCGACGACGACGCTGCAACGCAACCTCCCTTATGGAGACGGCGTCGGATACCGGCTGCAGGCGGAAACCGGGGCGATCGAGCGGCTTGATGCAGAGGTCAATGCCCAGAGCGGCATCGGCCGTATCGATGCGCAGGTGACCCGGCTGAACGGTGCGTCGGGCGGGCGGCTGCAGCTGGTCGGATCGGTCGCGACGGTCGATGGCGCGGTGTTCGCCGCGCGTCGGATCGAGCAGAGCTTCGGGACCGTGCGCGTCGGCCCCTACGCCAATGTCCGCGTCTATTCGGACAACCAGCTGGTCGGCCGCACGAACGCGGCGGGCGTGCTGGTCATCCCGCGGCTGCTGCCGTTTCAGGACAATCATATCCGGATCGAGGCCGAGGACCTGCCGCTCGACGCGATCATCGACGAGACCAAGCGTACGGTGCGGCCCTATGATCGCAGCGGCGTCGCGGTACGGTTCGGCGCACGCGCGGCAAGCGATGCGCGGCTCCGGGTGGTCGGTGCGGACGGCAACCCGCTTCCCGCCGGCACCGTGCTTCACCTGAACGGCGCGGGCGAAGCCTTTCTGCTGGCGCCCGGCGGCGACGCCTATCTGACCGGGCTGGCCACGCGCAATCGCGTGTCCGCCACCTTTGCCGGCGGCGGGTGCGCTTTCGCCTTCGACTTCGTCCCCGCCGGACAGACCCAACCCGATCTCGGAACCTTCACATGCACCTCATGATCGGTCGCAGCGCGATCGCCGCCGCGTTTGTCTTCGCGCTACTCGCGACCGCGGCACCGGCAGCGGCAGCCAGTTGCAGCGTCAGTCCGCAGCAACTGAGTCTGGGCCGCTATGATCCGTTCGCATCGGCGCCACAGGATGCCGTCACCAGCATCGCGATCAGCTGCGACGTCGAAACCAGCGTCGTCATCGCGATCGGCCCGGGCAATGGCGACTATGGCGCGCGCACCATGACCGGCGGCGCCCAGGCGCTGCTCTACAATCTCTATATGGATCCTGCGCACTCCCGAGTCTGGGGTGACGGCACCAATGGCAGCAGCACCGTCAGCAGCACCGCGGTCGCGACCAGCACCGCGATTCCCGTCTATGCGCGCGCACCGGCCCGCCAGACGCAGCTGAAGCCGGGATCCTACAGCGACATCCTCTGGGTCAGCATCACCTATTGAACGCGCGCGACAGCCCCCTCGAACTCTTGGACTTTACCGTGTAACGCCGAATTTCATCGTCCCGGCCGCGGCACCATCCTCGGGCCCCTGGCACCGCCACCGACCGGAGCAGCCATGATCCTATACGTCATCGACGACGACAGCGGCACGCGGCGGCATCTGCAGGCCTGTCTGAAGCCGTCGGGCATCACGGTCTGGCCCTTTGCCCATGCCGACCTGTTCCTCGAGCAATTGCCCACGCTCAAGCCTGCGCCGATCCTGATCGAGCTGCGGACGCCGCCGGCGCACGGCCTGGGGCTGCTCTCCGCGCTGGCACAACGCGACATCCGCTGGCCGGCGATCGCGATCACGGCGCGGACCGATGCGACGGTCACCGTCGAGGCGATGAAACTGGGCGCGACCGAGGTGCTCGACATGCCGCTCGAGCCCGAAACGCTGGCGGCCGCGCTGGACCGCGCGTTCGAACGGGTCGCGACGCTGGTGAACTGGACGCTGCAGCGCGGCGCGGCGCGCGCGCGTCTCGACCTGCTGACCGAGCGCGAGCGCAATGTCGTGCGCGCGATGATCGTCGGCCAGACCAACAAGGCGATCGCGCAGGCGATGGCGATCAGCCCGCGCACGGTCGAGGGGCACCGCGCACAGGCGCTGCGCAAGCTGAACGTCAGCAGCGTGGCGGAGATGGTCTATGTCGCGGTCGATGGCGGGCTTGCGCCCCGCGAACGCTGGCTCGACACGCCCGAACTCGCGCGCAGCCTGCGTGAGGGGTCGCCGCTGACGAACCACGTGCCACAGCTGCCCGACCCGGGCCGGTCCCGCTTCGACAATTTCGCCGCGACCTCTCCCGATGGCATTCTATGTGCGGATCATGACGGCCGGATCATCGTCTGGAACGCGGCATGCGAGACGCTGTTCGGTTTCAGCACCGACCAGGCGCTGGGTCAGACGATCGCCATCATCGATCCGCGAGAACGAGGTAACGCCCTGAGCCTTCAGCAACTCGCGGCCCGCGGCGCTGCGCATCTGGTCGGGACGACCGTCACCCTCGAGGCGACGCACCGCGGCGGGTCGAAACTGGCCGTCACCCTGTCGCTGTCGATGTGGCGCGAGGACGGCCAGACGCATTTCGGCGCGATCATCCGCAAAACCGACGCGCCACGCCTTGCCAAACCGGACTGACGCACCCGGATCGGACGATCCCTGCGCGTCGGTCCGCGGAAGCGAAACGCGCCCTAGACGTCGAGATTGGCGACGTTGAGCGCGTTGTCCTGGATGAACTCGCGCCGCGGTTCGACGACTTCGCCCATCAGCTGCGTGAAGATCTCGTTCGCGCTCTCGGCATTGACCGCGGTGACGCGCAGCATCGAGCGGACCGACGGATCGAGCGTGGTTTCCCACAGCTGTTCCGCGTTCATCTCGCCCAGCCCCTTGTAGCGCTGGATCGCGAGGCCCTTGCGGCCCGCGGCGAGGATCGCGTCGAGCAGATGGCTCGGGCGCGACACCTGCGTCGAGCCGCGCGTCGCGACCGCGGTGGCGGACCCGATCACGCCGGCACCGGTCTCTGCGGCGTCTTCCGCCTCGGGCTCGTCGGCGTGCGCTGCCTTGCTCGCGGGGACGAGGTTCGAGGTGCGCGCATAGCTGTCCGACTGCTCGGCCGACAAAGCGTGCAGCTTGCGCGCCTCGGCCGAGACGAGGAAGCTCGCCTCGATGATGTGGTGATCGGTCACCCCGCGCCACGCGCGCTGGAAATGGATGCCGCCATCCTGCGTCAGCTCGGCGGTCCAGCGCGCATCGCCGTCGTCGAGTTCGAGCCGCCGCGTGACGATCTCGAGCCGCGACGTGCGGTCCGCGACCGACGCCTCGGGATCGAACACGCCGCCCAGCGCCAGCGCCTCGATCATGCCCGCGTCATAGCGCTTGGGGACGTAGCGCATCAGCGTGCGCATCCGCCGCGCGTGATCGACCAGATCCTTTAGGTCGCGACCCGAGCGGGCGCCGCCGGGCCCTTCGAGGACCATCGACCCGACGCCCGCATCGACCAGATATTCGTCGAGCGCGGCATCGTCCTTCAGGTACATCTCGGACCGGCCCTTGGTCGCCTTGTAGAGCGGCGGCTGCGCGATGTAGAGATAGCCGCCCTCGATGATCTTGGGCATGTGACGGTAGAACAGCGTCAGCAACAGCGTGCGGATGTGCGCGCCATCGACGTCTGCGTCGGTCATGATCACGATCTTGTGGTAGCGCAGCTTGTCCGCGTTGAAGTCGTCGCGGATGCCGGTGCCCATCGCGGTGATGAGCGTGCCGATCTCGCGGCTCGACAACATGCGATCCTCGCGCGCGCGCTCGGTGTTCAGGATCTTGCCGCGCAACGGGAGGATCGCCTGGAAATGGCGATCGCGGCCCTGCTTGGCCGAACCGCCGGCCGAGTCACCCTCGACCAGGAACAGCTCGGACTTGGCGGGATCGCGCTCCTGGCAGTCGGCGAGCTTGCCGGGCAGCGAGGCGATGTCCATCACGCCCTTGCGGCGCGTCAGTTCGCGCGCGCGTTTGGCGGCTTCGCGCGCGGCGGCGGCGTCGATGATCTTGGCGACGATCGCCTTGCCGTGCGCGGGGTTCTCCTCGAGCCATTCGGCCATCTTGTCGGCCATCAGGCTTTCCAAGGGCTGGCGGACTTCGGACGAGACGAGCTTGTCCTTGGTCTGGCTGCTGAACTTCGGATCGGGCAGCTTGACCGAGACGATCGCGGTCAGACCCTCGCGCATGTCCTCGCCGGTGAGCTGGACCTTTTCCTTCTTCAACAGGCCCGACTTCTCGGCATAGTTGTTGAGCGTGCGCGTCAGCGCGGCGCGGAACGCGGCCATGTGCGTGCCGCCGTCGCGCTGCGGGATGTTGTTCGTGAAGGCGAGGACGTTCTCGTAATAGGAATCGTTCCACTGGAGCGCGACGTCCATCGTGACGTCGTCGCGCGTGCCCGAAATCGCGACCGGCTCGGGCATCAGCGGCAGCTTGGCGCGATCGAGATACTTCACGAACGCGGCGATCCCGCCTTCGTAATAGAGCTCGACGGTCTTCAGTTCCTCATGCCGTGCGTCGGTCAGGAACAGGCGCACGCCCGAATTAAGGAAGGCGAGTTCGCGGTAGCGATGTTCGAGCTTGTCGAAGTCGAAATCGGTGATCTTGAAGGTGGCGGGCGACGGGAAGAAGGTGACGCGCGTGCCCTTCTGGCCCTCGGCCGCGTCGCCGACGATCTTCAGCGGGAGCACCGCGTCGCCGAACGCGAAGCGCATGTAATGCTCCTTGCCGTCGCGCCAGATCGTCAGGTCAAGCCATTCGCTGAGCGCGTTGACGACCGAGACGCCGACGCCGTGCAGGCCACCCGAGACCTTATAGGCGTTCTCGTCACTGGTGTTCTCGAACTTACCGCCGGCGTGGAGCTGGGTCATGATGACCTCGGCTGCGGACACGCCTTCCTCGGTATGGATGCCGGTCGGGATGCCGCGGCCATTGTCGGTGACGCTGACCGAACCGTCGGCGTTCAGGACGATGTCGATCCGGTCGCAATGCCCGGCAAGCGCCTCGTCGATCGCGTTGTCGCTGACCTCGAACACCATGTGGTGGAGGCCCGACCCGTCGTCGGTGTCGCCGATATACATGCCGGGGCGCTTGCGGACCGCGTCGAGGCCCTTGAGGACCTTGATCGAGTCTGCGCCATAGTCGCCCTGGTTGGGCAGGTTGGGATTGTTGGATTCAGGGTTGGATGCCATGCCCAGCATATAGGCATCGCACGCCCGAAACGGAAGCGAAATGGCCTGTAGTGCCGGGGGTCGGGTCGTGAGGCGTAGGACAGCGTTCGGCTCTAGCCTCGCTCCAAACACGTCGCCTCCCCGGCGGAGGCCGGGGCCCAGTTGGAAAGGTGGTCGTAACGCAGCGACCCCTTCCGTCAGAGACGTCCCCCACCTGGGCCCCGGCCTTCGCCGGGGAGGAGCCTGGCCCTTCCCTCTCGCCCCGGGGGAGAGGGAGCTTGCGCTCAGAAGTGGTCGACGCGCCGGCCGAGCAGGGTGACTTCGACCCGGCGGTTGAGGCGCATGCCGGCGGCGGTCCCGTTCGTCGCGACCGGCTGGCGTTCGCCGTGGCCGACGACGCTGAAGCGTGCGCGGACGACGTCCATGTCGTCGAATGCCTGGCGGACGCTCGCCGCGCGGCGCTCGGACAGGTCCTGGTTATGCGCATCGGACCCGCGCGAATCGGTGAATCCGTCGATCGCGACGCGGACGCCCGGATTGCCGCGCAGATAGCGCGCGAGCGGGCGCAGCTTCTCGATCGCCCCGGGGCGCAGCACCGCGCTGTCGGTGCGGAACAGCACGTCCTCCTGCAGGGTCAGCGTCGCGCCGCGTGGCGTCTGGCGGAAACCGTAGTTGCGCATCGCGCCGCGGTCCCACGTCGTGCTAGTCTCGACCACAGTGGTGCCGCCGCCGCGGTCGCCGCGATAGCCTCCCGGGTCGCGGCCATAGGCGGCCCAGTCGAACCGGTCGCGACGCGGCCCGGCGATGCGGGCGAATTCGCGGTTGGCGTCGTCGGCTTCCTGCCGGTTGATCCGGCCATCGCCGTTCGCGTCGAAATTGGGCATCACGAACGCACGGCCCCGCGCGGTATTGCGGAGTTCGGGAAACAGGATCGGCACGCCCGCGCCCGCCAGCCGGTAACCGGGGCGCGACCAGGGCGGGTTGCTCATGTCATAGCGCGCCTGCGCGAATGCCGGTGCGGTGGTTGCCGCGATCATGACCAGCCCGAATGCGGCGCGTGCGATAGTCGTCTTCATCATGTCTCTCCGTCGCCC
>NZ_JPJC01000144.1:0-5947 GCF_000733135.1 Sphingomonas sp. FUKUSWIS1 | reverse complement strand
GTCAGCCCCCACCGCGATACACAGCCGCGACGCGAAGGCGAGCACCGCGTCGGGCAGCGCGACCATCGGCAACCCCGCCCGCCCCCGCGCGATCGCCGCCAGCGTCGCGCGCTCGTCCGCCGCCCAGTGCCCGACGAACGCCGCCGGCGACCGCTCGAACGCGTCGCAGCGCCGGAGGATCTCGACGCGCTGGTCCAGATCCTGCGGGGTGCGAACCTCGACCGACAGCCCGAACCGGTCGAGCAGCTGCGGCCGCAATTCGCCCTCTTCGGGATTGCCGCTCCCGACCAGCACGAACCGCGCCGGATGACGGACGCTCAGCCCCTCGCGCTCGACGACATTCTCGCCCGACGCGGCGACGTCGAGCAGCAGGTCGACGATATGATCCTCGAGCAGATTGACCTCGTCGATATAGAGAAAACCGCCATTGGCGCGCGCGAGCAGCCCCGGCTCGAACGCCTTGATCCCCGCGCCCAGCGCGCGTTCGAGATCGAGCGCGCCGACCACCCGGTCCTCCGTCGCGCCGAGCGGCAGGTCGACGAACGGCACCGGCACCTGCCCGCTGCGCGGCGTCCCGTCCTGATACCCCGCCTGGTCGGCGCGCACCGGCGGCAGCAGCGCGGCGAGCGCGCGCACCGCGGTCGACTTGCCCGTGCCGCGATCGCCGAACACCATCACCCCGCCGATCCGCGCATCGACCGCAGCGATCAGCAGCGCGCGTTTCATCTCGTCCTGACCGACGATCGCCGAAAAGGGGAAAGACACGCGCATGCCAAAGGTGTAACACGCATTGGACACTCGGCAAGATGGACAATGTAATGCTTAACCCGATTGTCGTGAGCGGCAGTGCCGCCATCGCGCTCTGCGTCGTCGGCGGCTTGATGACGCCGATCGGCTCCTGGTACCGCACGCTGCGCAAGCCGCGGTTGCAGCCGCCAAACTGGCTGTTCGGTCCCGCCTGGACGATCATCCTCGGCCTGGCCGCCTGGTCCGCGTCGATCGCCTGGACCGCCGCGCCCGACGCCGCGACGCGCGCGGAGGTGGTGACGCTGTTTGCGGTCAACGCGGTCTTCCATCTGCTGTGGAGCCCTCTCTTCTTCCGCGCCCGGCGCCCCGACTGGGCGCTGATCGAGGTCGTGTTTCTCTGGGCGTCGCTCGTCGCGCTGGTCGTCGGGCTGTGGCCCATCGACCGCTTCGCGAGCCTGTTGATCGCGCCCTATCTCTTGTGGGTCAGCTTTGCGGCCTGGCTCAACTGGGCGATCGTGCGGCTGAACCGGCCGTTCGGTCACGCCGCCCAACGATACCCCGCATGACGAGGATATACGCCACCCCCTGAACGGAGAGCAGATCATGGCCACCCATCCGCACAGCTTCATCGCGCCAGCACCCGCCATCCCCGAGATCCGCGAGATCGGCACCGCCGACCTGCGCTGGGCCCTTGCCGAGGGGTGGAAGGATTTTCTCGCCAAGCGCGGCGACCTGATCGTGATCGGCCTGCTCTACCCGATCGTCTGCCTCGTCGCCGCGGTCGTGACGTACAACGCGCCGCTGCTGCCGCTGTTCTTCCCGCTGGTCGCCGGGCTCTCGATCCTCGGCCCCGCCGCCGCCTCGGGCTTCTACGAACTCGCGCGCCGCCGCGAAGAGGGGCGCGACTCGAGCTAGTGGCATTTCCTCGATCCGCTCAACGGACGCAGCCGCCTGCCGCTCGCGATCCTCACCGCCGGGCTCGCCGCGCTTATGGTCGGATGGCTGGCGACGGCCTATGCGGTCTATGACCTGACCTTCGGTGCGACCGCGCCGCTGCGGATCGGCGACGTCGCGGGCCGGCTGTTCACGACGCAGGAGGGGTGGACGCTGATCCTGCTCGGCAATCTGGCGGGCGCGCCGTTCGCGATCGCCACGCTGGTCTTCGCGCTGGTCGCGTTCCCGATGGTGGTCGATCAGCCGGTCGATGCAGGCCTCGCGCTGCGCACCTCGCTCGCAGCGGCGCGGCGCAACCCGCGCGCGGTGTTCGGCTGGGGGGCGCGAGTCGCCGGGCTCCTCGTCCTCGGGCTGATCCCGCTCGCGATCGGGCTGGCGGTGGTGCTGCCCTGGCTCGGCTATGCGACCTGGCACCTCTATACGCGTCTGGTCGTCCGCTGACGCACCCCCGCGCCGCGCCCGGGTTACCCGGCGCGGCGCGGTCGCCTTCAAGCCCGGGTCAGGCGCGGTCCGGGGTGGTACGATGGCGGACGATCCGCCTTCGCCGTGCCGAACCGCGACGGCTTGTCCCCCATCACGAAGGCGAGCTCGCCACCCTGGGCGAGGTCCGCGTGCCCGATCCAGTTCTTCGTCCAGGGCTTGCCGTTCCACCGCACCGACTGAACATAGGGTGCCTGCGGACCGTTGCCCGACGCGGTGATCCTGAGCGTCTTGCCGCCGCCCAGCGCGACCTCCGCGGCATCGAACAGCGGCGAGCCGAAGACATAGACCGCGCTGACCGGATCGACCGGATAGAGGCCGAGCGCGGAGAAGATGAACCACGCGCTCGTCTGCCCGCAATCGTCGTTGCCGATCACGCCGTCGGGATCCGCCTTGTACATCTCGGTGCACAGCCGCCGAACCATCGCCTGCGTCTTCCACGGCGCACCGGCATAGGCATACATGTACGCGGCATGCTGGTCGGGTTCGTTGCCATGCGCATATTGGCCGACCAGCCCCGAAATGTCGGGCGGCGCATTCTTGGGGAGCGTCGAGGGCGCGACGAACAGCGCGTCGAGCTTCTTCACGAACCCGGCATCCCCGCCGAACAGGTCGATCAGCCCGTAGATATCGTGCTGGTTGAGGAACGTCGCCTGCCAGCCATTCGCCTCGGTGTAATCGCGGTGCTTGTCGGGGTTGTGGCCAAGCTGGATCGGATCATAGTCCGCCCACCAGGTCCCGTCGGCGAAGCGCGGCCGTGCAAAGCCGATCTTCGGATCGATGACGTTGCGATAGTTGAGGCTGCGCTTGCGCAACGCCTGCGCGTCGGCGGAGGCGCCCGCCGCGTCCGCGAGCACCGCCATCGCCCAGTCGTCATACGCATATTCCTGCGTCCGGCTGACCGATTCCCAGACCTTGTCGGCGGGGATGAAGCCGAGGTCGTAATAATAGCCACGGCCGAGCGTGCTCTCCAGATCGCGGAAGCTGCGGTCGAACGCGCGGCGGCGGATCTGCGGCCAGGCGGCGGCATAGTCCGCCTTCACACCCTTCACGCACGCCTCGGCGAGCACCGACACGGAATGCCAGCCGATCATGCACGCGGTCTCGACACCCTGGAGCGGCCAGACCGGCGAGCCCGCCGGGCTCTGGGTCGTCTGGCGGACCAGATCGCGCGTGAACTGCGCGGCCTTGTCGGGCTGGACCAGATTGAGCAGCGGGTGCAGCGCGCGGTACGTGTCCCACAGCGAATAGGTGCTGTACGCGGGATCACCCGGCGCCGCTGTGTGCACCTTGCGGTCGAGCCCGACATAACGGCCGTCGCGGTCGGTGAAGAGCGTGGGCGACAGGAACGTATGATACAGCGCGCTCGCCATGATCGTGCGCTGATCGGGCGTGCCGCCCTCGACACGGATACAGTCGAGCTGCGTCTGCCAGGTCCGCGCCGCCGACCGGCGCACGCTGTCGAACTGCCAGCCCGGGGCCTCGCCCGCCAGCGCGGCCTTGGCGCCCGCGACGTCGACCGCGGAGATGCCCGTCTTGATCAGGATCGGTTCGCCGCCCGCCTGGTCGAAGAACAGCGCGACCTTCAGCCGGTTGCCGGTGATCGCCTTCGCGCCCGCCGGTGCCGGTTTGTCGTCGTCGCCGAAGAACTCGACGCGGTCGGGGCGGAGCGACAGCTGCATCGCGAAATGGATCCGCCGTCCCTTCGCCCAGCGGTGGACGCGGCGGCTGCCGGTCAGCATGCCGTCGGGCGACAGCGCCAGCGACGCCTCGTCGATCAGCACGCCCTTGTCCCAGACGTCGAGGATCATGTGCGCGAAGTCGATCAGAATGTGCCCCGCGCCCTGCGGGAAGGTATAGCGGTGATGCCCCGTCCGCTCGGTCACGGTCAGCTCGGCGAGCACGCCCGATTCGAGCTTCACGCGGTAATAGCCGGGCTCGGCCAGCTCATCGGAGAAGCGCTGGCGATAGCCGTCCTGCGGCTTGTCGAGCGCACCGGGTTTGAGCTTCAGCGGCCCGCGCGTCGGGACGACGAGGACGTCGAGCATGTCGCCGATTCCCGTCCCCGACAGATGCGTGTGGCTGAACCCCATGATCGAGCCGTCATCCTGGTGATAGCCCGAGCACGCGTCCCAGCGGCTGTTGTCGGTGTCGGGGCCGAGCTGGACCATCCCGAACGGCAGCGACGGCCCGGGATAGGTGTGGCCGTGCCCGCCCGTGCCGATGAACAGATCGGGCTTGCCCGCGGTCGGGCGCTGGCCCTGCGCGGTGGCAGCGGCGGCGGGCAGCACGCCCGCAAGGCCGGCAAGCCCGGTGGTGGCGAGCACCTGGCGGCGGTTGGCGGTGGTCATGTGTCTCTCCCGTGGGTCCATGTCAGTAGCGCGCGGCGAGCAAGCCGGGCTTGCGGCGCTCGAGGTCGAGTATCAGCTCGCCGAACAGCCCGTTGGCCCAGGCGAACCAGCTGCGCGTGAATTTCGTTGGATCATCCTTGTGGAAGGATTCGTGCATGAAGCCCGTGCCGCCATGCGTCGTCTTCAGCCATGTCAGGCACTGGCGGATCACGGCGTCGTCATCGCTGTTCATCGCATGCGTGACGATCGACATCGGCCAGATCATGTCGAGGCCGATATGCGGCCCGCCGATTCCCTGCGCGGCCTTGCCCGCAAAGAAATAGGGGTTGCGATCGCTCCAGGCGAGCGCGGCGGTGCGGCGGAACAGCGGGTCGGCGCGGTCCGCCGCGCCAAGCAGCGGCAGGCCCGACAGGCTCGGCACGTTGGCGTCGTCCATGAAGATCGCATTGCCGAAGCCGTCGACCTCATAGGCCCAGACCTCGCCCCCCTGCCCGTCCGGCATCCGGCCATGCGCGCGCAGCGCCGCCTCGACTTCGGTCGCCAGCGCCTCGCTGTCCGCCGCCCCCGCGGTATCGCCGCGCGCCTCGCGCTGGACCGTCGCCAGCATGCGCAGCGCCGACACCGCGAACAGGTTGGACGGGATCAGGAAGGGGTAGAGGCACGCATCGTCCGACGGGCGGAACATCGAATGGATCAGCCCGACCTTGCGCGTCGGGGCGCCATAGCCTTCGAACATCAGCGTCTCGGTCGGCGAGACGTTCAGCCGCTGGAAATGATACGGGCCCTTGCCGTCCTTGCGCTGCTGTTCGCGGAAGGTCGCGACCGCGCGGACCATCGCCTGCGCCCACAGGTCGTCGAACGGCGTCTTGTCGCGCGTCGCTGCCCAGTAGCCGTGCGCGAGCCGCATCGGGTAGCAGAGCGAGTCGATCTCCCATTTCCGCTCGGCGACGCCGGGTTTCATCTCGGTCTGGTCGGTCCGCGCGCCCAGGTTCGATTTCGCGGTCGGGTCGTCCATGAACGCGTTGGCGTACGGGTCGATCAGGATGCAGCGCGCCTGCCGAGCGATCAGCCCGACAAAAACCCGGCGCAGGCCCGCGTCCTTGGGCGCGAGATGGACATAGGTCTGCATCTGCGCCGAGCTGTCGCGCAGCCACAGCGCCTCGATATCGCCGGTGATGACGAACGCGTCGGGCTTGCCGTCGACCATGCCCAGCCGGACCGTGGTGTCGAGCGTGTTGGGGTAGCAATTCTCGAACAGCCAGGCGAGTTCGGGGTCGGCAATCTTCGCCTTCACGCGCGCGATCTCGGCCTCGACCGCGGCGCTGACGAAGCGACGCTCGCCACGCGGCGGGCGCTTGCTTGCCAGCGGCGCGGCGACCGCCCCACCGGGCAGCGCCGCCGTCAGTGCGAGCGCC
>NZ_JPJC01000143.1:7763-13541 GCF_000733135.1 Sphingomonas sp. FUKUSWIS1 | reverse complement strand
CGTCGAGCAACATCGCCAGCCGCTCGACCCCCGCGGCCCAGCCGACACCCGCCGTCTCGGGCCCGCCGAGCGACCCGATCAACCCGTCATAGCGCCCACCGGCCAGCACCGTCCCCTGCGACCCCAACCGGTCGGTCACGAACTCGAACGCGGTGTGGCGGTAATAATCGAGCCCGCGCACCAGCCGCGCATTGCGCTCCCACGCGACGCCCGCGGCATCGAGCCCGGCGGTCACCGCATCGAAGAACGCGCGCGCCTCGGGCGTCAGATACGCGTCGATATCGGGGGCGCTGTCCGCGATCGGCCGGTCCTTCGGATCCTTCGAATCGAGGATCCGCATCGGGTTCTTCTCGAGCCGCGTCAGGCTGTCCTCGGACAGCTCACCGCGATGCGCCTCGAAATGCGCGACCAGCGCCGCGCGCCAGGCTTCACGCGTCTCGGCATCGCCCAAAGTGTTCAGCTGCAGCGTCACCCCGTCCGCAATGCCGAGCTCGCGCAGCAGCTGGTCCGCCAGCACCAGCAGTTCGACGTCCGCCGCGGGCTCGGCCGCGCCGATTACCTCGGCATCGATCTGGTGGAACTGCCGGAACCGGCCCTTTTGCGGGCGCTCGTAGCGGAACACCGGACCGCTCGTCGTGATCTTGAGCGGCGCGAACTGCTGCCACCCCTCGGTCAGATAGGCGCGCGCGATCCCGGCGGTGAATTCGGGCCGCAGCGTCAGCGAATCCCCGCCGCGGTCCTCGAATGTGTACATCTCCTTCGACACGACGTCGGTCGTCTCGCCAAGCGAGCGCGCGAACACCGCGGTGGATTCGAACACCGGGATGTCGATCCGCTGAAAGCAATACAACGCACGCACGCGTTCGAAGGTGCTGAGAACATGCGCGAAACGGCGCTGCTCGTCGCCGAAGATGTCCTGAGTGCCGCGGATGCGACGCGGGGTTTCTGTTCTGGCCATGATGCGCGCGTATCTAGGCGACGTGCCCGCGAAGCGCTAGCGCCGTCACATGAGCAACGACGTCCGTTATTGGGGGCTCGGCCGGCGCATCGCCCCGCCGCGCTTCGTGCTGTTTGCACTCGTCTTCGCGATCGGCCTCGTCGCGCTGATCCCCCGACTGGGGCTGGGCCGCGGCACGATGGCGGCGTTCGATATCGCCGCGGTCCTGTTCCTCGCCACCGTCGCGACCTTGTTCGGCAACGCCACCGCGGAGCGGATGCGGCGCTATGCGGACGAGAACGACGCCAACCGCGCGGTGCTGCTGGCGTTCAGCGGGACGATCCTGATCGTCGTGCTCGTCGCGGTGGCGAAGGAATTGCAGGGCAAGACCGATCTCGTCGCGGTCCTGATCTCGGTCGCGACGCTCGTGCTCGCCTGGCTGTTCTCCAACATGGTCTACACGCTGCATTATGCGCATCTGTTCTACAGCGACGCCGCGGATGGCAGCGACGCGGGCGGGCTGGACTTCCCGTCCTGTGCCGAGCCCGATTACTGGGACTTCGCCTATTTCGCCTTCACGCTCGGCATGACCTTCCAGACCTCCGACGTCGAGATCACGTCGCGGCGGGTGCGCAAGGTCGCGCTGGGCCAGTGCATGGCGGCGTTCGTCTTCAACATCGGCGTGCTCGCCTTCACCATCAACGTGCTCGGCAGCAGCTGAGGCCGCTCCTCCCGTCATCCCTCTTCCGTCATCCTGACGAAAGTCAGGATCCAGAGCCATAAACACCACCGCCCGTAACCCTGGATCCTGACGTTCGTCAGGATGACGGCGCATGTGGCAAAGCGCGACGCACCAAACGCCTGTGACGCGAGACTATACACCCCGGCAAAGGGCTGGACGACTGCCCTTTCTGCCGCTTACACCTTGACCATCGTCTCTCTGCCGGAAGGCCTTTTCCTTGATCCGCAAGCTTCTCGTCGCATCCCTGCTCGCGTCTGCACTTCCCGCGGTCGCGCAAGTCCCCGCCGGCAACACCGCACCACAGCCGGTGCCGTTCGTCGACACGATCCCCGCCGCACAGGACACGCCCTATCCCGGCACGATCCTGCTCGACATCGACGCGACCGATACCGAGCGCGGCATCTTCCGCGTGAAGGAGACGATCCCCGTCGCCAAATCGGGCAAGATGGCGCTGCTCTTCCCGAAATGGCTGCCCGGCAACCATGCGCCACGCGGCGAGATCGAGAAGCTCGCCGGGCTGGTGATCCGCGCGAACGGCCGGATCCTGCCCTGGACGCGCGATCCGGTCGACGTCTACGCCTTCCACATCGACGTTCCCGCGGGCACCAAACAGCTCGACGCGACCTTCCAGTTCATCTCCGCGACCAAGGCGGATCAGGGCCGTGTCGTCATGACCCCGACGATGATCAGCCTCCAGCCGAACTCGGTCAGCCTCTACCCCGCCGGTTATTATACGCGTCAGATCCCGGTGAAGATGACCGTCACCTATCCGACCGGCTGGACCGCCGCGGGTGCGGTCCCCGCCAAGGTCTCGGGCGCGACCTATGCCTATGACCGGACCAATTACGAGATCCTCGTCGATTCGCCGATCCTCGCGGGCAAATACGGCAAGGTCTGGCCGTTGAGCCCGAAGGTCGACCTCAACGTCTTCGCCGACACCCCCGACCAGCTCGCCGCCAAGCCAGAGCAGATCGACGCGCACAAGCGGCTCGTCGATCAGGCCGCGCGCACCTTCGGCGCCGAGCATTATGATCATTACGAGTTCCTGCTCTCGATCACCGACCAGCTCGGCGGAATCGGCCTCGAACATCATCGCAGCTCGGAAAACGGCGTCCGCCCCGGCTATTTCACCGAATGGGAGACGGGCGCGTCGGCGCGCAACCTGTTGCCGCACGAATTCACGCACAGCTGGGACGGCAAGTTCCGCCGCGGCGCCGACCTGTGGACACCCGATTTCCGCACGCCGATGCGCAACTCGCTGCTCTGGGTCTATGAGGGCCAGACGCAGTTCTGGGGCTATGTGCTCCAGGCGCGCTCGGGTCTGGTCAGCAAGCAGGACACGCTCGACGGCTATGCCTCGATTCTGGGCACCTACGACACCGCGCAGGGTCGCCAGTGGCGCCCGCTGATCGACACCACCAACGATCCGGTCATCTCGTCGCGCCGTCCCAAGGGCTGGACCAGCTGGCAGCGGTCGGAGGATTACTACAACGAAGGGCTGATGGTCTGGATGGAGGTCGACGCGATGCTCCGCCAGAAGTCGGGCGGCACCAAGTCGATCGACGACTTCGCGCGAGCCTTCTTCGGCATCCGCAACGGCGATTATGGCGAGGTCACCTACACGTTCGACGACGTCGCCAAGACGCTGAACGGCATCCTGCCCTATGACTGGGCCGGCTTCCTCACCACGCGGCTGACCGAGACGGGCAAGCCCGCGCCGATCAACGGCTTTGCGATGAACGGCTACAAGCTGGTCTATGGCCCCGTGCAGAGCCCGTATCTGAAGCAGGCGGAGAAGAGCCGCGGCACCGATGTCAGCTATTCGCTGGGGCTGGTGATGAACAAGGACGGCGTCGTGACTGCCTCGATCTGGGACAGCCCCGCGTTCCGCGCCGGGATCGACGTCGGTACCGAAATCGAGGCGGTCAACGGCGAATCCTACTCGTCGGACCGCATGAAAGCGGCAATTCTGGCGGCCCAGGGCACCAAGCTGCCGATCCGTCTGACTGTAAAAAACAACGAGCGATTCCGCGACGTCTCGCTCGATTACCATGACGGCCCGCGCTATCCGCGGCTCGAGAAGGTCGGTACAGGTGACGGCGGACTGGACAAGTTGCTGATGCCGCGCTGACAGTTCCGATATTTTTCCGGTGCCGGCCGCCTCCCCAAGGGGAAGCGGCCGGCACCGCCATTTCTGAAAGGACCGCCATGCGTATCGACCTCATCCCGACGGGCAAGAATCCGCCCGAAGACCTGAACGTCATCATCGAAGTCCCGACCGGCGGCGAGCCCGTGAAGTACGAGTTCGACAAGGCATCGGGCGCGCTGTTCGTCGACCGCATCCTGCACACGCCGATGCGCTACCCCGCGAACTACGGCTTCGTGCCGCACACGCTCAGCCCCGATGGCGACCCGCTCGATGCGCTCGTGATCGCGCGCTCGCCGTTCATCCCCGGCTGCGTCGTCCGCGCGCGCCCGATCGCGGTGCTCAACCTCGAGGACGAGGCCGGCGGCGACGAGAAGCTCGTCTGCGTCCCCGTCAACGACGTGTTCCCCTATTATTCGAACGTCGGCGGCCGTGCCGACGTGCCCGAGATCGTGTTCGAGCAGATCGAGCATTTCTTCACCCACTATAAGGACCTCGAGAAGAAGAAGTGGGTCCGCGTCGGCAAGTGGGGCGATGCCGAGGAAGCCAAGCGCATCACGATCGAGGCGATCGAGCGCTACGAAGAGGCCAAGAAGCAGGGCGACGAGCCGATGAACGCGGACGGCGCCGCAGGCCGCTGATTACAAAAGACCGAAGTCGAAGCGGCGCGCACCCGGCGCGCCCTTCGACTGCGCTCGGGGCGAACGGGGCCGCGAACTACGCCCCCCCGTTCGTGCTGAGCGAAGTCGAAGCACCTGCCCCGCCCTTACGGCGCCGGCCGCTCCGCCTGTGCCTCCGCCAGGTACAGCGAGAACAACCCCGCCGGATCGGTCCATTCGCGGATCGGCGTCCACCCGCCCGACCGCAACAGGATCCGCGCATCGCGCGACCCGTATTTGTGGCTGTTCTCGGTGTGGATCGTCTCGCCCGCGGCGATATCGAACGGCCGCCCCTCGATCGTGAACGCGGCGTCGCGCTGCGCCTCGAGATGCATCTCGATCCGCGCCCGATCGTCGTTCCACACCGCCTTGTGCCGGAACGCCTCGATTGGCACATCGGCGTCGAGCTCGCGGTTGATCCGCTCGAGCAGGTTCATGTTGAACGCCGCGGTCACGCCCTGCGCATCGTCATAGGCGGGGACCAGCACCGCCGGATCCTTGATCCGGTCCATCCCGATCAGCAGCATCGCGCCGATCCCGAGCGACGCGCGCATCGCCTTCAACAGGTCGACCGCCATCAGCGGGATCATGTTGCCGATCGTCGACCCCGGAAAGAAGCCGAGCTTGGGGGTGTCGGCGATTGTCTTCGGCAATGCGAGCGGCCGCATGAAATCCGCCTCGAACGGCAGGACCAGCAGCTCGGGGAACTGCGCCGCGAGCACGCGCGACGATTCGCGCAGGAAATCGCCCGAGATATCGATCGGCACATAGACCGACGGTGCCACCGCGCTCAGCAGGATCGGCGTCTTGGTCGACGACCCCGACCCGAATTCGACCACCGCACGTCCCGCACCGGCAATCTCGGCGACCTCGGGGCAGGCGGTCTCGAGGATCGAGCGCTCGGTCCGCGTCGGATAATATTCGGGCAGGTCGGTGATCGCCTCGAACAGCTCCGACCCGCGCCGGTCGTAGAACCAGCGCGCCGGAATCGCACGCGGCCGCCGTTCCAGCCCGGCGAGCACATCCGCCCGGAAGGCGGGGTCGGCCAGGCTCTGCTCGCCGTCTTCGATTTCACGCTTCAACATCAGATATCCTTGGCGAGCCGGACGCCGGTGAACTGCCAGCGCTGGTGCGGGTAGAAGAAATTGCGGTAGCTCGCGCGCGCATGGCCGCGCGGCGTCGCGCAACTCCCGCCGCGCAGCACGAACTGGCCGCTCATGAACTTGCCGTTATACTCGCCGACCGCACCCTCGACCGCGCGGAAGCCGGGATAGGGGCGATAGGCGCTGCCCGT
>NZ_JPJC01000143.1:5033-7654 GCF_000733135.1 Sphingomonas sp. FUKUSWIS1 | reverse complement strand
GGGGTCGCCGGCGCGTGCCGGCCGCGGCTCGACCGGGCCCGCCGCATCCATCTGATTGCCGCCATCACCGGCATAGTCCGCCGCGACGGCCTCCCACTCGGCCTCGGTCGGCAGCCGCGCGCCCGCCCAGCTGGCATAGGCGTCCGCCTCGTAGAAGCTGACATGCGTCACCGGCGCCGCCGGATCGATCGCGCGCCGCCCGTCGAGCCCGAACCGCGTCCAGCCCCCGTCGCGCTCTTCCCAGTACATCGGCGCGACGATGCCTTCCGCCTTCACCCAGGCCCAGCCATCGGCGAGCCAGTGGCGCGGCTCGCTATAGCCGCCATCGGCAATGAACGCCGCCCATTCGCCATTGGTCACCGTCCGGTCGGCGATCGCGTGACGCGCGAGCAGCGTGTCGTGCCGCGGCGTCTCGCAATCGAACGCGAAGCCGTCGCCGTCATGCCCCATCCGCGCGATCCCGGCGTCGCGTTCGATCCAGCCGATCGCGCCCGGCATCTCGACCGGCACCTTGCGCGGCGCGGCCCAGACCGCGGGCTCGAGCGGATTTTCCGAAAACAAATGGAGGATGTCGGTCACCAGCAATTCCTGGTGCTGCTCCTCGTGATGACAGCCCAGCGCCACCAGCTCGCGCGCCGCCTCGGGCAGGTCGGGCAGCGCCGCGATCAGCGCCGCATCGACATGCGCGCGGTACGCCCGCACCTCGTCGAGCGTCGGCCGCGTGATCATCCCGCGCCGGTCGCGCGCATGCCGCCGGCCTTCCGCCTCGTAATAGCTGTTGAACAGGAACGGAAAGCGCTCGTCGTGCAGCCGGTACCCCGCGACATGATCGCGCAGCACGAACGTCTCGAAGAACCAGCTGGTATGCGCCAGATGCCATTTGGTCGGCGATGCGTCGGGCATCGACTGCACCGTCGCATCCGCATCCGACAGCGGCGCGGCCAGCGCGATCGACAGGTCGCGCACGGCTGCAAAGCGGGCACCGAGCGCGTCCGTGTCAGGCAGGGTTGCAGGATCATGGGTGGGGACGGGGTTCGGCATCGACTGTCCTCGTGCGGGCGATGCACGCGGCACGGCCCCTTATAAAAGGATGCAGCGATACGGAGCGCTATCCGCGCGTTGCCCCCGGTCGCCAAAGAACGTCGCTCGCCCCGTTTTGGTTCACCGCACGCGCGGCGACGAACAGGAAATCCGACAAGCGGTTAACATACGCTAATGCCAATGGATTGATCGGGTCGTCGACCGCGACCACCGCGCGTTCGGCGCGCCGCGTGATCGCGCGCGCTAGATGCAGCGCCGCGGCGCCCGGCGATCCGCCCGGCAGGATGAAGCTGGTCAGCGGCGCCATCTGTGCGGTCATCGCGTCGATCTCGCCTTCGAGCCGCTCGACCTGCGAACCGACGATCCGCAGCGTCATCTCCGACGGCGCGAAATCCTCGCCCGGCGTCGCGATGTCCGCACCGAGATCGAACAGGTCGTTCTGGATCCGCTCGAGCGCTCGGCCAAGCGGATGATCGCCCAGCGCCACCGCGGCGACGCCGATCGCGCTGTTCGCCTCGTCGACATCGCCGATCGCCTGCATCCGCGGGCACGCCTTGGACACGCGCGATCCGTCGACCAGCCCCGTGGTCCCCGCGTCGCCGGTCCGCGTGTAGATCTTGTTCAGCTTTACCATGACGTTAGGCCCTTCGGGCTCAGGTCCGGCCCGCGGCGAACAGGATCAGCACGACGATCAGGATCGCGATCGCCTGGAAGAAGATGCGCTGCTGCATCATCCGGTTCGATTTCAGCGACGCGGCGCTCGGCCCCCCGTCCTTCACCTGCGCCGACTGGTCCTGCAGGAACGTCACCACCCCGCGCACCAGAGCAACGAGCGTCGCGATCATCGCCGCGATCAGGAGGATGACGAGGAAGGTGTTCATGACGACAATCTAGGCATGCGCGCGCCGCCCCGCAATGGCCGTTCCGCCGGTCGCCGGACAAGCCTCGAAACGGGCGGAATTCTACGCTGACAGCCCCGATCTTCCCGGCTAGCATCGTGACAAATGGGGGAATGAGTATGCGTAACGGACGGATCGGCGCCAGCCTGGCGATGCTGGCTATGTTGAGTGCGTGCGGCGGAGACTCCGGCGCGGTGTCGGGATCGACCGGCGGTACGCCCGGGGTGTCCACCCCGACCACCGGCACGACCACCCCGACGACCGTCGCCGGGTGCAGCCTGCGCGAGCGGCAGGACTGGGTCGCAGGCCAGCTGCGCGAATGGTATCTGTTCCCCGAGACGCTGCCCGCCAGCCTCGACCCGACACCCTATACGACCGTCGACGCCTATATCGACGCGCTCACCGCGACCGCGCGAAGCCAGCGCCGTGACCGCTATTTCACCTATCTGACGTCGATCAAGGAGGAGGACGCCTATTATGAGGCGGGGTCCAATGCCGGCTTCGGCTTCCGTCTCGGCATCGATGGCAGCGGGCGGCGCGCCTATGTCATCGAATCCTTCGAAGGCGGCGCCGCGCTGGCGGCGCAGGTCGATCGCGGTGCGGAAATCGTCGCGATCGGGACCAACGCCAACACGCTGCGGACCGTCAGCGCGATCTTCGCCGCAGAGGGCAGCGCGGGCG
>NZ_JPJC01000143.1:0-4841 GCF_000733135.1 Sphingomonas sp. FUKUSWIS1 | reverse complement strand
GGTCTCGAGCCGCTACGGCGCGAAGGTCATCGCCGATGGCGGGCGCAACTATGGGTATATCAACCTCCGGACGTTCATCTCGACCGCCGACCCCGCGCTGCGCGCCGCCTTTGCCAGCTTCCGCGCACAGAACGTCACCGATATCGTCATCGACCTGCGCTATAATGGCGGCGGGCTGATCTCGATCGCAGAGCTGATGACCGACCTGCTCGGCCGCAACCGCGCGACCTCCGAAGTGTCGAGCTACACGACCTTCCGCACCGAAAAATCCGCCAACAACACGACGCGCTTCTTCGCGCCGCAGCCCGAATCGATCGCGCCGACGCGCGTCGCGTTCATCGGCACGGGCGGGACCGCCTCGGCGAGCGAACTCGTGATCAACGCGATGATCCCCTATCTGCACAGCGCTGCCGGGCTGATCGGCACCAACACCTATGGCAAGCCCGTCGGCCAGATCGGGCTCGACCGCGCCGCCTGCGACGACCGTCTGCGCGTGGTCGCGCTGTCGACGCAGAACGCCGCACGCCAGGGCGCCTATTATGACGGGCTTGCCGGCACCGTCGAGGCGAGCTGCCGGGCCGAGGACGACATCCGCTATCCGCTCGGCGACCCGCGCGAAGCCTCGACGCGCCAGGCGATCGACTTCCTCGCCGGCCGCAGCTGCCTGCCGGTCACCGCGACCGCGGCCACCGCGTCCGCCCGCACCAGCACGCCCGCGCCGACGACCGACCTCCCCACGCGCGCGCTGCTGATCCCCGACCACCCCACCACCCCGCAACGCGAAGTCCCCGGCCTCTATTGATCCGCCCGGCGCGACGGGGCCGGGTCACCCCACCCACCCCGTCAATCCCGCTCACCCCGTCCTCCGCGCTCACCCACCCACCCCGTCACCCTGACGAAAGTCAGGGCCCAGAGCCAAACACGCCGAACGTCGTAACCCTGGGTCCTGACGCTCGTCAGGATGACGGCAGGTGGGGAGCATCCCCCGCCAGCATCCCGCGCACCCCAGCCGCGACCGCGAGCCCATCCTCCCCCCGTTCGCGCATGGCCGCGAGCGAGGGCGCGCCGGTGCGCTTGGCGAGCCGCGCGCCATCCGCCCCCAGCATCAGCGGATGATGATGATAACGCGGCGTCGGCAACCCCAGCAGCGCCTGCAACAGCCGGTGCACGTCGGTCGCCGCGAACAGGTCGTCGCCGCGCACCACGTCGGTGACGCCCTGCGCCGCATCGTCGAGCGTCACCGCGATATGATAGCTGGCGGGCGCATCCTTGCGCGCGAGCACCACGTCACCCTGCGCCGCCGGATCGGCCCGCACCCTCCCCGCCCGCGCATCCACCCATTCGAGCGGTCCCGTCACGCTGAGCGCCGCTACCATGTCGAGCCGCCAGCAATGCGCCTCCCCCATCCGCGCCGCGACCTCCGCGGGCGCCAGCCGCCGGCACGTCCCCGGATAGACCGCGGCGTCTCCGGCATGCGGCGCCGACAGGCTCGCCGCGATCTCCGCGCGCGTGCAGAAACACGGATAGAGCAGCCCGCGCGCGTTCAATCCGTCGAGCGCCGCCTGATAGGATGCGAGCCGCGCCGACTGGTACGACAGATCGTCCCAGTCCAGCCCCAGCCAGCGCAGATCCTCCACGATTCCCGCGACATGCTCGGGCCGGCTGCGGCCCATGTCGATATCCTCGATCCGCAGCAGGAACCGCCCGCCGCGCGCGCGTGCGAAATCATGCGCGCGGATCGCCGACAGCGCATGGCCAAGGTGCAGCCGCCCGGTCGGACTGGGCGCGAACCGCGTCGTGACGAATTCCGCGCTGTTCACTGGACTTGACCCCATGTCCCGCGCCGTGCTGTCATGACCCTGTCATGCCGGTGCGCGAAAGCGCGTCCGGGACTTTTGTGGGAGGAGCCGTGTTTCACCCCGACCTGATACGCCACCCGGATGGATGTCCGGCGCTCGTGCTCAACGCCGATTATACGCCGCTCTCCTATTATCCGCTCAGCGTCTGGCCCTGGCAGACCGCCGTGAAGGCCGTCTTCCTCGATCGCGTCGATATCGTCGCCAATTACGAACGCGAGGTGCGCAGCGCCAGCTTCGCGCTGAAGCTCCCCTCGGTGATCGCGCTCAAGCAATTTGTCAAACCGTCGCAATTTCCCGCCTTCACCCGTTTCAACCTGTTCCTGCGCGACAAGTTCACCTGCCAATATTGCGGCAAGCTGCGCGATCTCACCTTCGACCATGTCATTCCCCGCGCGCAAGGCGGGCGGACCACCTGGGAAAATGTCGTCACCGCCTGTGCGCCGTGCAACCTCAAAAAGGGCGGGCGCACCCCGCGCCAGGCCGCGATGCCGCTCCATCTCGAGCCGATCCGCCCGACCAACTGGCATCTGCACGAACATGGCCGCAGCTTCCCGCCGAATTATTTGCACGAAACCTGGCATGATTGGCTCTACTGGGACATTGAACTCGAAGCGTGACCGTCCGGCCGCGCAGCATTGTGCGGGAGACGGGTCGATGCGGGTGATGATGGGTGTGATCGCGGCGGGACTGATCGTCGCGGGGTGCGGCGACAATGACGCGCAGCGCGCAGAGGCGGATGCCGGCGCGGTCGGCTTCGTCCCCCCCTCGGTCACCTCGCGGCTCGATTTTGGCGCGAGCATGGAACGCCGCTTCCGCACGCTCGACCGCAACGCCGATGATCGCATCACCAAGGACGAGCTGCCCTCCCCCAATGCACGGATCAAGGCGTTCGACCGCAACAAGGACGGCGTGATCACCGAAGTCGAGTGGAGCGAAGGCACGCTGCGATGGTTCGACCGGATGGACCTGAACCACGACGGCACCGTCACCTCCGAAGAGCGCGCCGAAGCCCGCAAGCGCGAGGGGCGGTGATCGCCTGTAACTTTATGTCCTGATCGCACAGCTTCAGACGTGGATTTCATCGCCGATTGCGGGTTCGGCGGTTGACCTGATCCCTGTCGCAGCGCAGCAAGGCGCATGGCCAGTCTTCCCGCAATCGCGAACAATTCCGACATCCGTTTCCTCGGCACGCTGCTCGGCGACGTCATCCGCAGCTATGGCGGGCCGCGTCTGTTCGAGGCGACCGAGACGATCCGCAAGGCCTCGGTCGAGCGTCACCGCGGCCTCGCCGAGGGCCGGACCGACGATCATGCCGCGGTCGATCTCAGCCTCGAAAAGCTCAGCCTCGACGAGACGCTCGATTTCGTCCGCGGCTTCATGCTGTTCTCGATGCTCGCCAATCTGGCCGAGGACCGGCAGGGGATCGCGGCCGAACACGGCGCCGACCTCGCCTCCGCGATCGCGCAGCTCGAAGCCGAGGGGATCGACCGGACGCAGGTCCGCGCGCTGCTCGACCATGCGCTGATCGTCCCCGTGCTCACCGCGCACCCGACCGAGGTGCGGCGCAAGAGCATGATCGACCACCGCAACCGCATCGCCGAGCTGCTCGCGCTGCGCGATGCGGGTCGCGACACCACCCCCGATGGCGACCGGGTCGACGACGCGATCCTGCGCCAGATCGCATTGCTGTGGCAGACGCGCGTGCTGCGCCGCGACCGGCTCTACGTCACCGACGAGGTCGATACCGCGCTCAGCTATCTGCGTGACGTCTTCCTCCCCGCCTTGCCCGCGCTCTATCAGCGCTGGGACCGCGCGCTCGGCGAACGCACGCCGAGCTTCCTCAAGCCCGGCAGCTGGATCGGTGGCGACCGCGACGGCAACCCCTATGTCACCGCCGATTCGCTCAAGACCGCGCTCGCCCGCGCGAGCGAGGCGGTGCTCGGCTATTATTGCCAGGCGGTCCACGCGCTCGGCGCCGAACTCTCGATCTCGACCGAGCACGCCGTCGCCGACCCCGCGGTCGAGGCGCTGGCTGCGGCAAGCGGCGACGACGCCACCAGCCGCGCCGACGAACCCTATCGCCGCGCCTTGTCGGGGATCTATGCACGCCTCGCCGCGACGCAGCAGAAACTGACCGGCAAGACCGCGCCGCGCCCCGGCCGCCTCACCGGCGCGCCCTATGCCAGCCCCGCCGATCTGCGCGCCGATCTCGTCACGCTCGCGCACGGGCTCGGCACCGCGCTCAAGACCGGCGGCGCGCTTGGCCGGCTGATCCGCGCGGTCGAGACGTTCGGCTTCCACCTCGCCACGCTCGACCTGCGCCAGAACAGCGCGGTCCACGAACGCGTCGTCGCCGAACTGCTCAAGGTGTCGGGCGTCGAGGCGGACTATCTCGCGCTCGACGAGGACGCGCGCGTCGCGCTGCTCCGCCGCGAACTTGCCAATGCGCGCCCGCTCACCACCCGCTTTGCCGCCTATAGCGACGAGACCGCGGGCGAGCTCGCGATTCTCCAGGCCGCCGCCGACGCGCATGCCGCCTACGGCCCCGCCTGCATCACCAACTACATCGTCTCGATGGCGCAGTCGGTCAGCGACCTGCTCGAGGTGAATCTGCTGCTGAAGGAGGTCGGGCTCTACCGCCCCGGCGACACGCCCAGCGCCGCGATCATGGCGGTGCCGCTGTTCGAGACGATCGGCGATCTCGAGGCCGCGCCCGCGGTCATGACCGCCTGGTTCGCGTTGCCCGAGATCGCGACGATCGCCAAGGCGCGCGGTCATCAGGAGGTGATGATCGGCTATTCGGACAGCAACAAGGATGGCGGCTACCTCACCTCCACCTGGCAATTGTCGAAGGCGTCGACCGCGCTCAGGCCCGTGTTCGAGCAGGCGGGCGTCGGCATGCAGCTGTTCCACGGCCGCGGCGGCGCGGTCGGGCGCGGCGGCGGCTCGGCCTTTGCGGCGATCCGCGCACAGCCCGGCGGC
>NZ_JPJC01000142.1:0-2583 GCF_000733135.1 Sphingomonas sp. FUKUSWIS1 | reverse complement strand
GCCGCTGGAAAAAGTCGTGCCCCGCCCGGCGAAGAGCCACCGGCCCGAAGGTGCCGCATCACCCGCCAATCTCCGGTCGAAGGCGACCGAGCTCGTCGCCCCGATCCCGATCGTCCCGCCCGTCATCCCGCCGCCGATCGTCGCCGCGCTCAAGCCCGGCGTCGGCAGTGCGGCAACGACCGGCGCCGCGCCGGTCCCGGGGCCCGGCACTGGCGCGGGCGGTGAGGGCGACGGTACCGGCAGCGGCCGCTATGGCGACGGCGACGGCGATGGCGGTGACGAGAGCCCGCCGCGGCTGTTGAAGGGGCGGTTCAGGAACAGGGACTTCCCCAATGCGGAGGCGATCATCGGCGCGGGCGGCGTGGTCGGTGTCCGCTACACCGTCGAGACAACCGGCCGCGTCACCGGGTGCAGCATCACGCGTTCGAGCGGCAATGCGGTGCTCGACGCGACCACCTGCCGGCTGATCGAACTGCGCTATCGCTACCGGCCCTGGCTCGACGCCGCGGGGCGCCCGGTCCGCTCGACCGTCGTCCACAATCAGGAATGGGTCAACGAACTCGGCCCCCCCGAGGACGACGACTGATCCCCTTGCCGCCGTGCGATGCGGCGGGCACGATGGCGCGGCATGATCACCGCCCTGCTCCTGATCGCCGCGCAGGCAAGCGTGGCGCCGGTCGCCCCCGACCCCCGCGTCGCGGCACGTGTCGACCGGGTGCTCAGGAAGACCCCGGTCATCGACGGCCATAACGACCTCGCCTGGGAAATCCGCGACGTACACGGCGCGAAGGTCGAATCGCTCGATCTCGCTGCGGACACACGCCCGCTCCAGACGGACATTCCCCGCTTGCGCAAGGGCCGTGTCGGCGCACAATTCTGGTCGGTGTGGATCCCCGCAGATATGACCGGCCCGCGCGCGGTCGAGATGACGCTCGAACAGATCGACATCGTCCGCCGATTCGTCGCCGCCAACCCCGCCGCGCTCGAACGCGCGACCAGCGCCGCCGATATCCGTCGGATCGAGAAGGCGGGGCGGATCGCGTCGCTGATCGGGGTCGAGGGCGGGCACCAGATCGACGGGCGCCTCTCCGTGCTGCGCCAGTACCGCGCGCTCGGCGTCGGTTACATGACGCTGACGCACGGCAAGAGCCTGAACTGGGCGGACAGTTCGACCGATGCGCCGCGGGCGAACGGGCTCACCGATTTCGGCCGCGCGGTCGTCGCCGAGATGAACCGGATCGGCATGATCGTCGATGTCAGCCACGTCTCCGACGCGACGATGCGCGCGGTCCTTGCCGCGGCCAAGGCGCCGGTGATGGCCTCGCATTCCAGCGCCCGCGCGCTGACCGATGCACCGCGCGACATTCCCGACGACCTGCTTGCCGCAATCGGCGCAAACGGCGGGATCGTCATGGTCAATTTCTATCCCGCCTTCGTCTCGACCGCGTGGCGGGCCTGGGATGCCGACCGGACCGCCTTAGCCAAGACTGCAGGCGTGCCCGCCAACGTCTATGGCGCGCGTTCGCCTGCGCCGCTGGTCGCCTGGGACCGGGACCATCCCGAACCGCGTGTCACCGCCGCGACCGTTGCGGATCATGTCGAGCATATCGCGCGGGTGGCTGGCCGCGATCATGTTGGCCTCGGTGGCGATTATGACGGGATCAACGGCACCGGGCCCGAGGGGATGACCGGCGTCGACGGCTATCCGCTGCTGTTCGCCGAACTCGCGCGCCGCGGCTGGAGCGATGCCGACATGGCCAGGCTCGCCGGCGGCAACATGCTGCGCGTCATGGATGCCACAGACGCGGTCGCGCGGTCGCTGTCGGAACTGCCACCGGGCGACGCGATCGATATCGCCTCGCGCTGAGGTTCAGGGCACCGGCATCCGCGGCGTTGCCACCGGCTCGACCCGCAATGGTGGCACCGCGCGCAGCCTCAGCCCGATCGCCAGTGCCGCACCGCCGACGACCAGGCAAAAGTCCGTCACGCCGGGCCAGCCGGCATGCGTCCACGCGAACCCGCCCGCGGAGCCCAGCACGCTCGACCCCATATAATAGAAGAACAGGTAGAACGCCGCCGCCTGCCCGCGCGCGCCACCGCCCGCGACATTCTGCGCGCGTCGCCCGACCCAGGCGCTCGCGATCGAATGCGCGCCGAAGAAGCCGATCGTCACCACCGCGATCCCGGCGATCACCAGCACCAGCGGCTGCATCGCGGTCAGCGCGACGCCCGCGATCAGCACCACCACCGGCACCCAGAAGATCGTCCGCCGCCCCAGCCGCCCGGCGAGCGTCCCGAACCGCGCCGAGCTGATCGACCCCAGCACATAAAGCAGGAACACCGCGCCCACCGCCGACTGGCTGAGCCCGTAGGGCGGCCCCATCAGCCGGAATCCCGCATAATTATAGATGGTGACGAACACCCCCATCAGCAGGAACGCCTCGAGATACAGGAGCGGCATCGCCCGGTCGGCGAACAGCGCGCGCGCATCGCGGACGAGGGCGGCGGGTCGTCCACCGCTCGGTGTGAAGTTGCGCGACGGCGGGGCGAGCCGGCGAAACGCTTCGGCCATCGCCAGCCCCG
>NZ_JPJC01000141.1:79697-81749 GCF_000733135.1 Sphingomonas sp. FUKUSWIS1 | reverse complement strand
GCATCGCGCGTAGCAGCGGCACGGCGCGCATCGGCGCGGGCGCGGATGGCGTCGGCCTGCGACACGCCACCCGCCTCGCTATCCTCGACGTGGCGTCGCGCGATATCCGCGGCAAGACGCGAAGCTGCATCGGCTTCGGTCGCGCGCGCGCGCGCCGCACGCGTTGCCGCCGCCGCGCTCGATCGATCCGCGCTTTCGGCATCCCCAAGCAGCGCCATCTCACGGTCAAGCGACGCCAGACGTCGCGGATAGTCGCGCATTCGCCGCTCCGCCTCTGCGAGCCGGAGCCGCTGGGGTTCGGCATCGAGCGAGACCAGCACGTCCCCGGCCGTCACGCGGTGCCCGATCGCGAGCCGCGTCGCGATCATCCGCCCCGATTGCGCGGGCGACACGGCTCGCGGGGCCGTGCCGACCTCAAGCCGCGCACTGGTCGACACCTCGTACAGCGTCACCGACGCCAGCGTGAACCACAGCAGCCAGATCGCGAGCAGGGCTGCTGCGACGGCAAGCGCGAATAGTGCCAGGCGCGGCGTCTCGCGAGCCAGCGCGTTATGCGTCCGGGCGAATGGCGTGGCCATGCCGCGATCACTGCCCCGCCGGAGTGAGGGGGGATGGCGGCGAAGACGTCGTCCGCCATCCACCGCCGAGCGCGCGGACAAGGCCGACGGTGGCGATCGCCCGCGCATGACGAAGCCGGACCAGCCGGGTTTGCGCGCCAAGATCCGCGCGTGCCGTGTCGAGCGACTCGAGCAGGCTGATCGAGCCGCGGGCGAGGCGTCGGGCAGCCAGCTGTTCGCCGCGAAGGCTCGCATCTGCCGCTTCGCGCGCCACCGCCTCCTCCGCCGCAAGCAGGCGCGTGGCGGCGAGCTGGTCCTCCACGTCGCGAAACGCGCGCAGGATAGTGTCGCGCTGCTGCGCCTGGGCCAGCTCCTCCTCGGCCGCCGCCCTGCGAACGCGCGCGGCGGTACGGCCACCGTCGAAGATCGGCAGCGAAAGGATCAGGTTGAAGCCGAACGTCTGCGCAGTCTGGGACAGGAGCTCGCCGAGCGTCGGCGAGGCCTGCCCGCCATTGCCCGTGAGCGCAAAGCCCGGAAACCATGCGGTCTTCGCGGCCCGATGCCGCAACCGCGCCGCCTCCACCGCATCCGCGACCGCCGCAACGTCCGGCCGTCGCAGCAGCATCTCGCTCGGCAGTCCGGCCGGGATCGTGGGAACCGTGAGCAGTTCCGGTGCGGCGCGACGGTCGGGGATTGCTGCGGCACCGACCAGCAGTGCCAGTGCATGCCGGGTCAGTGCGCGGTCGCGGTCGCGCGCGAGCAGGTCGGCGCGCAGCATGGCAAGTTCCACCTGTCGCCGATTGACATCGCGCGCCGCGGCATTGCCGCGCGCGGCCTGCGCCGCAACGATCGCCAGCGCCCGCGCCGCCCGGTCGATCGCGCTGGCCAGGACGTCGCGCTCGCCATCGAGCGCGCGCAACGTGAAATAGGTCTGCGCAATCTCCGCTTGCACCGCGAGCCGCGCACCGGCCAATGTCGCTTCTGCGGCGCGCGCATCCAGCCGCGCCGCGCGCGCGGCCTTGCCAAGGCCGCCAAATAGGTCGGGCTCCCACGCCGCACGGAGGCCAAGCTCAAACAGACGGCCGTTTTCGCCGCTGGCGGTGGCAAGATTGCCTGACTGGTCGGCGATGCCGGCGATCGCGGCAACCCGCGGCAGCCGTTCGGCGGAGGCCGTGCGGACGGCGGCCCGTGCGATCGAAAGCCGCGCCGCGATGATCGCGATGTCCGCGTTATCGATATTGCCCCGCGCGACAAGCGCGTCGAGCTCTGGGGAGCCGAAGATCGTCCACCAGTCCGCGCGCCAGGGCAGCGGGCTCGCGATGCGCTGTGCCTCGGCATAGGTCGCGGGCACGTCCGCTGCGTCAGCGCCCGCCGCGATGCCGAGCACGCTGGCGACGAGAAGGGGGATTGCGTGCCGGACGCGGAGATGGCCGGAACAAGTCCGGCCATCTCGTCTGGAAACGATCATCTGAGATCGCAACCGCAGCGGGTCAGG
>NZ_JPJC01000141.1:50523-79603 GCF_000733135.1 Sphingomonas sp. FUKUSWIS1 | reverse complement strand
CGTCCCTGCCACGACCGCGACGGATGTGGCCGGCGGGATCATCGGCGCCGCGCTTGCCGGCGTGTAGATCGGTCTGGATCTTCATGCTTCTTCTCCTGACATGCCGCGCAGCAAGACTCCGCGGCGGGTTTCGGTGGGTCGGATCCTGTCGAAAATGGGCGTTCTTGCGTCGCTCGAAGGTTTTTCCGACCGCATCCCATCACCGCTGCAGGCGGTGACATGCGTTAGTGTCGCGCGCGCGAAAAACGGTTCAACCCATTGGAACTTTTTAGAAACTGCGTCTCGCGCCGAGGATGAGGCCGCTCTGCCAGCGTCCGCTGTCATGGTTTGGGCCATTGCCTGCCCATTGCACGGTGATGGCGAGTCTATCGAACCGGCGCGCGACACCCAGTCGCCAGTCGAGCTCGATGAATCGCGGCCTGCCGGGATCGCGTGGTGGCGTCAGGACCCCGCCATGGCCCGCCAAGGACCAGGGGCCGTGCTCGACCAGCGTCGCGTTGACGTCCACATAGGCCGCTTCGCCGCCGCGGCCGTCATAATCGGGCGTCAGGTAGAGATGCGACTGCACGCGCCGCCCGATCAGTCCGACATAGGCTTCAGTCAAACGGCGTGCATAGTCGCCGGTAAAGAACCGGCTATAGACCCGATTGGTGATGCCGATATCGAAGGTCAGCGCGCCGCTGAGACGTCTGGCGTAACCGACATACTGTACCGAACGGTGCGGCCGGACGCCGCTGTCTCGCGTCGCAACGACCGTCGCCGAAATACCGGCATAAAGCCCACGGACATCGTCATAGGCCAGCGTCGCGGTGCCGATCGGTCGATCGCCGCTGACCGTCTGTCCGCGAAAGCGGTCATCCGATGCGACGGAAATCTCGAACCCGGTTTGCGCCATCGCAGGCACGGGGCCGAGGCCAATCGAGCATATTGCAAGACCGTGCAGACCGCGCGCGCGCCGCCGCCTAATTCGGCACGGAACAGCGCGCGCTGCCGGACCGCGCCAGGTGTTGGAGCGTGTCGCACGCATCAATGACGCCGCCGCCGCTGCGCGCGGACACAAAAGACTGGCCCGTCTTGCCGGGGCGCAATTCCTGCATGAGCGCCATCAGCCCGCTGACATGCGCGGCCGCATAAGAATTTCCACTGACCAGATACCATCGACCGCCCGGCTCCGTGGTCGGCACGTCCCGCCCGGGGGCAATGTAAACCCCGGTTCGCGTTCCCGCCACTCCATCGTCTGCGACCGCGACAACGCCGGGCAGCGCCGCCGGGAAGCCCGAGCCCGTCTCCGGATCGACCGCCGCGACGAACGCGACGCCGCGCGCGATGCCGACCTGGACGAGCCGGGCGAGCAGCTGATCGAACGGCCCTGTCAGGCTGAGATTGACGACGCGCGCCTTGCGCTCGATCGCGAAGGTCAGCGCCTTGGCGAGGCTCAGCGTGTCGCAGATCGTTCCTGCGGTGCCGCCGGGTTGCCAGCATGCGCGCAGCCCCATGAGGCGCGCACCAGGCGCAATACCCGCGATTCCGACCGCGTTGTTCGCCCGCGCGCCGATGATCCCTGCGACGCCGGTCCCATGGGTTTCTGCCCCCACGGTCGCGGCATCGGCGACAAAATCGCGATTGATCATCAATTGCCCGCGAAGATCGGGGTGGCCGGCATCGATCCCGCTGTCGATGATCGCCACCGTGATGCCGTTGCCGGTCGCCATCCGGTGGAGCGCCGCCAGCTGCCAGCCGCGCGTCGCGGGCTGCGCACGGAACAGGCGATCATTGTAAAAGGCCGGCGCTTGGCCCTGCGTCGCGTAGCGGTGGAGCGGCTGTGACCAGGCGACGCCTGAAAGGTGCGAAATCCGCTCGGCGGTTCCCTCGAGTGATCGGCCTTCGGGGACGATCATTACCATGCAGTCGATCCCAAGGATCGGCAGCGGCCAGCCGGTCTCCAGCCGCAACCCTTCCTTGCGCGCGATCCGCGCCGCCAGTCGGCGTCGCGCCTGTGCACTCGTCGGATCGCCGTAGCCGCCGCCATAGTCGGTGCCCGGGCGATAGTGCTCCGGGGCGAGCCTGAGCATCACCAGGATGCGGCGATCCGCCATCGCATCGGGGCTCGCCGATGGTGCGGCCGTCGCGCCTGCCGGGCTCTGCGCGCTCGTCATCGACGGGGTGGCCGTGATCGCGAGCGCGAGGAGCAGAAGCGCGCGATTCATTTTGCGGGCGCCTGTTCGATCGGTTCCGCCATCGTCACGTCCGCGTCGCGCCGCAGCCGTGCAAGCGCCGCGCCGCCCGGTACCGCAAGAACATAGGCGCCGGACGCGGTCGGCCCGTCGACCAGTCTCGCGCCGCTTGCCTGGAGCGCCCGACGGAACGCCGCCTCGCTCGCCTCGGGCCGAAACATCGCCAGCACGTTGCCGCTGCGTGTTGCACTTGCGTTGCCCAGCACATGATACGCGCCCGGCCGCCCATCGTATCGCTGCGTCAACGTCTGCGCGCCGAGCGCCAGCACGGCGACGAATTGCGCTGCGACTACCCAGCGTAGCGTCCGGGGGCGCATGACGGCGCGACGTACCGCGCGCAGCGGATCGCGCGTGCGGCGTCGCGGCACGTCCGTCGCGACCGGCACGCCGCCCGTCGCGTCGAGCCGCGCCGCCATCGCCGCCCAGCTATCGCCGGTTTCACCCGTATCCCGCGCCACCGCATCCGCCAGATGCCGCTCCTGCACCAGATCCGCGCGGCACGCACCGCACTCGGCGAGATGCTCGGCGACGAACGCGGTCTCCACGGCATCCAGCTGCCCGGTGACGTACCAGGGCAGCAGCAGGTGCACCTCGGCATGCCGGTCGGTGGGGAAGGGAAGGATCTGGGTCATTGTCCTGTTCTAGAGCCAGTCCGACAGATCGCCGGGAAGGCTTTGCTTGAGGTGGCGGCGGGCGTGAAACATCCGCGTCTTCACGGTATCGACGGGGCAATCCATGATTTCGGCAATCTCGCGGTAGCTGAAGTCCTGGTAATAGGTCAGGTTGACGACGGCACGGTGCGACACGGACAAGCCTTCGATGGCTTCGGCCAGCGCCAGCTTCACGCGGACCGCCCGGCTGTTCTCCTCGGGTGTCGCGGCGTCGCTGGCGAGTGCTTCCGAGCGGTCGTCATCGACCGGCTCGTCCAGCTTGCGCAGCGCCGCGAGGCCCTGGCGATAGGCAATTCCGAACATCCAGGTCGACAGCCGGCTCTCACCATTAAAGCCTCCGATCCGGTTCCACACGACCATCATGGTATCGTTCCGCACCTCCTCCACGAGATGCGGGCGGCGTAACAAATTGAGGAGGAAGCGTGACAATCGGGTGTCCCACGCGCGATAGAGCATCTCGAACGCCCGCCGATCGCGCGCACGGATGCGATCGATCAGCGCGGCCTCGCCGATACCGTGTCCGTCCTTGGCGCGCGGCGCCGCAGACCCGACCCCTGTCACTCCGGTCCTCCTGTTCGCCCGTTAGTGTCTGTCCGGCAGGAAATGGTTCAATCGCAACTTCGCATAGCGATACGATCAAGTCCTGGATGAGCGGTCCTCAGCGTTCACACGGGCCGATGCCTCGTTCACCTTGCCAGCAATCAGCGCGAGACGATAAGCCAATTCCGCTCACTCTCGCGAGCATGAACACGCGGCAGAAACGTTGCTCTTCGTGCCGGATCAGGACGGTCCGCGTCCGACCAGAAAGCGGCCGGTTGGCCCCTTACCCGACCGCCTGAACGAACGTCCACTTGCGACGATAGTCTCTCAAAAGCCACCGCCCGCTTACCACCGAGGCTGCGTAGAAACGTCTTGATATGCTATGCGTGGCGGCGTCATCTGGAGACGTCGGATGGGTCGGTTTCATCGAGGGGTGTGACCGCCGGGAGCAGCTTTTTCTACCGCTCTGCGTGGACGATGACGCTGCGGAAGACAGCACCGTGCGCATTGTCGATGCGTTCGTCGACGAACTGGATCTGGCGACGCTGGGGTTTGCCGGCGCCGCTGCGACGGGTCGGCCAGGCTATCATCCGGCGACGTTGCTCAAGCTCTACGTCTACGGCTATCTGAATCAGGTTCAGTCGAGCCGACGCCTGGAGCACAAGGCGGGCCGCAACGTCGAGCTGATGTGGCTGACGGGCAAGCTCGCACCGGATATCAAGACCATCGCCGACTTTCGGCGCGAACATGGGCTGCGATCCAGGCGGCCTGTCGCCGGTTCGTGCTGTTGTGTCGGCAGCTCGGCCTCATCGCGGGCGGCACGGTCGCGGTGGACGGGAGCCGCTCTCGCGCGGTGAATGCGCGCGACCGTAATTTCACGCCGGTCACGATCCGGCGCCGGATAGAGCAGGTCGATGCCAGCATCCAGCGCTACCTCGGCATGCTTGACACCGCGGGAAAGCTTCGCGGCTGTCGTCATTTCTTGGCAAATGCGACGAGGTCGGATCTGCTCCCAAAAATCATACCCTTGGTAAATTTGCTCGTCAGATGGAGACGAGTGATGCGGCGAGGCCGATTTACCGGGGATTAGATCACTGGCGTGCTGCGCGAGTATGAGGCCGGCGTGAAAACCGCCGAGTTGTGCCGGAAGCACGGGATTAGTGACGCGACGTTCTACAACTGGAAGGCGAAACACGGCGGGATGACCGTGTCGGAGGCGGCGCGGTTGCGGGCGCTCGAGGACAAGAACCGTCGGCTGAAGGATCTGCTGGAAATAAACTGATCCGGTCTGCGAAGCGCTACGCTGCAGTGGAGGAGCTGATGGCTGACCACGGTTTCTCCGAGGGGCGTGCCTGCGGGCTTATCGGGGTCAATCGGTCGGCATGGCATTATGAGCCGCTTCGCGGGCAGGACGATGCTGCCCGCGTCCGGATGCGCGAGATCGCGAACGAGCGTCGTTGGTTCGGCTACCGGCGGCTGGCGATCCCGCTCAGGCGCGAGAGGAGAGGCATGAACCTGAAGAACGTGTATCGGTTGTATCGCGACGAGCAGGTGACGGTGCGCAAGCGTAGCGGCCTCGAGCGCGCGCTTGGGACGCGACCGCCGGTCGCCTTCATCCCCCGGCACGAGCGATAGCGCATTCTCGTGCGATCCGCTTCGACGACAGCATACGCCCGCCGCTCGCTCATCCCCAGCACCGTCCGGAGATGCGCGACTGCTTGCTGCTTCACTGCAGGCGTCACCGTTTTTTTGACAACAGGTCTTTCAGACCTGCGTTGTTCAGCATCTGTCACACAGGATTAAGATGCGCGCCGTAGCGGCCGCCTATGACAAATCGAACGTTAAGACTCTGGTCGCGGAGCATGGTCGCACGGCTGATGGTACCCGTCGCCATCATGCTGGGGCTGGTGTGCCTGCTGGGCCTGATCGGGCACGGTACCAGAGACCGTGTTCAGACGGCGCGCGATGCGGCGAATGCCGGCCAGACCGTTCGGATCAACCTGATCGAGGTGCGGTCGATCAGTCGCTCGTTGCAGCGTGACGCGCTGAACCTACTGCTCGAACGCGATCCTCGCGCACTTGCGATTATCCATCGGAAATTCGCGAAACGGTCAAACCAGATGCGGACGCAGCTTGCCCAGCTGGTGCGAAACCCCATCGCAGGGTTGAGTGCACGGAGCCCATATATCGCCAGTCAGATCATCGTATTACGTCAGTTGGCGATCATGGCTAACAACGCCACGAGGAATCGCCAGGATCGGGCTTGGACCGTCTTTCGCGATGACGTCCGTCCCAACGAGCGGATGGCATCCAAGATCGCCGATACCCTCATCGCGTCCCAGGAAGTCGAGGTCGAGCGTCTGTTCCGCAACGCCCATGATCTGGAGCGGCAAGAGGTCGCAATCAGTGTCGCGGCAGGCATCATCCTGTTCGCACTAGCCGCTTACGGCACGGTGGTGATCGTCCAACGGACCATTGTCCGCCCGTTGCTGGACATCGAACACACATTGGCGGTGATCGCTGGAGGGAATGCAGAAGGTCGCACGCCGCATGCAGAACGAACCGATGAGATCGGTCGGATGTCACGCGCGATCGAAGTCTTTCGCGCCTCGGTCGTGGAGCGCGGACGGTTGGAAGCCGATAATGGCCGGCAGCGGTTGGCGGAGGTTCAGCGCGAACGTCAAATCGAGGATGCGCGGCGCACGGCAGAGACCGCCGAGGCGGAACGTGACCGCATCGTCCGACAGGCCGCAACCACGTTGGAAGGCGAGATAGCGAACGTGCTTGCCGAGCTTCGCGGAGCAGCCGGACAATTGTCCACGACATCGGGCGAACTCGAGGATCATTCGACCGACGCGACGCGCGAGCTTGGTAGTGTCGGCGTAGCCGTCAGGCGAGCGATCGACGGAGCGACGGATATTGCCGCGGCAACGAACCAGTTTATGGGCGCGATAAGTCTGTCCAGTCAGAGTACACGTCTGTCTGCCGATCTCAGCGCAGAGGCCGCGGACTGCGCAGCCCGGCTCGCACAGGATATGACCGACGTCCAGAATGACGCCCGTGCAATTGGTGCCATCGTCGGAGTCATCAGGACCATTGCTGCACGAACCAAGCTCCTCGCACTGAACGCCGCCATGGAGGCGGCCCGTGTCGGCGAGGCCGGAAAGGGGTTTGCCGTCGTTGCCGACGCCGTGAAATCATTGGCCGCGCAGACCGCGGACGCTACGGGCGAGATTGAGGAGCAGATAGCTGGCATGCAACGCGGCACCGGGGCAGCCTATGCCGGCCTGTTGCATATCCGCGCAATGGTCGAGGACATGGCTCGCGGTACCAATGATCTCGCGTCGAGCATCGGCGAACAGGCGCAGAGCGGCCAGGCCATCAGCCGGAACGTGGATGGAACCGCGACAGACCTGGATCTGATCGGGCGTCTGGTGACGCATGTATCCGTCGCGACGCAAAGCACGACGGGAATGGCAGCCAAGGTCCGCATGGACTCACGGCTGGTCGCAAACGGTGCATCGTCAATCGACGCCGCCCTGTTGCGCTTCTTCGAGACGCTGCACGCAACGTGAGGCTACGCGCCGTCGATCCGGAGCATCGCACGGGCGCGGTTCAGCGTAGACCGCTGCCCTCCAACGCGAGGACCGCGGCCCGCATTGCTACGATGCGATCGGCAGCCGTGGGCGAAAGCTCGCCCCAGGAAAATGCCGAACGGTCACGCGCGCCTTCGCGCCACATCCGCGCAGCGACATTGTCCAGATCCGCAGCGGTCGGGGACCGGCCCGTCGACATGCAATCGACGATTTGATGGGGAACGAGCGAGGTAGCGCTGGACATCGGGAATACCTTCCACGGCAAGCGCTTTCCCTAGCTGCGTTTGATGGCACCAGAATGACAGGCACGGTGTTTTCAGACACCTAGCGATATGGAAATGCTTTCCGGAGCTTCGGGCCCTGACGCGGAAATCACGTCCAGCCATTGGCCGTGCTGATCCGAATATATGCCACAGCCATCGACGTGACGATCAAGTCATGCCGCATCGTAACATGCACGTCACAAGTTTACCGCATTCAGCCTGGAGCCGGATGCGGAAATTGGGGGCGCGATGTTTTAGATCTTGGCTGGTTGCTGGCGTCCGTCATTTTGACAAGCCGATGTAAGCGATAAAGTCGGGCGACGCGTACGCTTGCTGCTGCAACGCGACGGCATGAAGAATTGTCTGGTCTGCCCGATCAATAGTCGTCGCGTGCGCTAGAGCCAACGTATCACCGCAGGCGGACTGCCGTTCCATTAAATGAAATCTGTCATGATCTCGAACGCAACACGTTCGGGGCGCGAAGTCGCACGTCCAGCGACCACCTCGCGAGGTGTCACTGGCATATCAGCACCGGGGGAAACCGAACAATGATCCGTAGTTTGAAGGATGTCGACCGCATGACGTCCCTGCTCCTGGGAGCCGCGACCGCAGCACTGTCCGTGGCACCGGCCGCTGCCCAAACCGTAGCGGCGCCCGTCAGTCAGGCCGAGACGGGCGACGAGATCCTCGTCTCGGGGTATCGCCGCAGCCTCGAAGAAGCGATCGACATGAAGCGCAACACGATCGGCTTTTCGGACTCGATCATCGCCACCGATATCGCCGACTTCCCCGAGCAGAATCTCTCCGAAGCGCTGCAGCGCGTGCCCGGCGTGACGATCGAACGCGAACGCGGCCTCGGCACGCGCGTCAACGTCCGCGGCCTGCCGAGCGAATTCACCTTCGTGTCCATCAACAAGCTGGCGACCGCCTCGGGCTCGGGCGGCCGCGACGTCGAGTTCGACATCTTCGCGTCCGAACTGATCCAGTCGGTCACCGTGCAGAAGTCGCCGGTGGCGGCGGACGAGGAGGGCGGCATCGCCGGCTCCGTGCTGATCCGAACCGCGCGGCCGTTCGACAACCCCGGGCTTCGCGTGGTCGGCAGCGTTGATGGCGCGTATAATTCGATCTCCGAAAAGATCGATCCCAACTTCTCGTTTCTCGCCAGCAAGACCTTTGGCGATTTCGGCGTGCTCGTTTCGGTCGCCAAGCAGCAGCGCACAAACCGCACCGATTCCAACTCGGGCATCAACTTCCGCCCGATCGCGCGCTGGACCGATCGCGCCAACACCGTCTACCGCAACCAGGCGATCGCCGTATTGCAGCGCGACGCTGGCGTGACGTTCACCGAAGCCAACAAGAACAAAATCGTCTTCCTCGATAAGGTCGGCGACCGCGTCTACCAGAACGATCAGGACCGGCTCGGCCTGTCGGGCTCGGTGCAGTACAAGCCGAGTGACGATTTCAGCCTGGCATTCGACGCCTTTCTCGGATCATACGACACGACCGAGGACGAATATGACGCTGCCGGCTATTCGGCATCGAGCAATTCGACGCTCGAGACGATCCACGAATTTGATGCCAAGACGCTCGCCGATAGCGGCATCGTCGTGCTGCGCGACGTCTCCTACACCAACACGCAGCATGAATTCCTGAGCAAGGAATATATCAACGAGACCGACTATCGTCAGTTCGGCGGGGAGATGAACTGGACGACGGGCAATTGGAAGATCAATGCGCTGGGTGGCTATTCCGGCGCCAGAAAGACGCTCGACTATGCGAATCTGAAGCACGTCGCCTACGCGCCCTCGCGCACGCGCTATACCGAGAATGGCGGCGAAACGATTCAGAGCGCCAATCCGAAGACGATCGACATGTACGATGCGCCGAATTCGTATCTGTTCGAAGCCTATGAGACCACGCGCGAACAGATCAAGGACGACAAATATGCCGCTCAGATCGATCTGAGCTATCAGTTCGACTCGTCGGTGCTCAAGCGCTTCAAATTTGGTGGTCGCTACACCGACAAGACCAACGAGCGTCAATATGGCGAGGAGAAGATCCAGGGTCCGACCCGCGGCAGCACCGCCTATGTTAACACCCGCAAGCTGGGCGACAGCCCGCTCGAGACCGTCACCGACATCGTTGGCGGGAAGAACTACCAGGCACGCGACCTGAGCTGGGCGCAGGTCTCGAACGCCTATGCGCGCGACTTCTTCCGGCCCGACGGGTTCGTCACGCCGTTCAGCGATGCGAACTATTACAAGGTCAAGGAAGAGACGATCGCCGGCTATGCGATGGTCGATTTCGAATTCGACGTGGCCGTGCCGCTGTTTGTCAATCTGGGTGGCCGCTATCTGCGCACTACGATCAATTCGGAAGGGTTTCAGCAGGTCCAGAACCCGAGCGGCTCGATCGGCCTGACCCCCGCGCCGGTGTCCAGCGACGGCAAATATGAGAAATTCCTGCCCTCGTTCAACGCGCATGCCGAGCTGACCGACAGCCTGTTCCTGCGCGCTGCCGCGTCGAAGACGCTGATCCGCCCGGCGTTGACCGATCTGGCGTACAAGCGGATCGCGAGCATCGGCAATTTCCGGTACACCGATGGCAATCCCGGCCTGAAGCCTACGCTTGCCGATCAGTGGGAAGTCGGCCTCGAGCAATATCTCCCGCGCGGCGGTATTCTGGCGGCGTCCTATTTCTGGAAGAAGATCAAGGGCGTGGTGCAGAGCCAGCTGACCGGCGAGGTACCCGGCGTGACGGTCTACAACGCCAACGGCACGGTCAACGGCGTCTATGACTTCGACGTCTACCAGCCCGTCAACGCCAAGGGCGCGTACAAGGTTAGCGGCGTCGAGGTGAACGCGGTGATCCCGTTCGGCATGATTGCGGACTGGGCGGACGGCTTCGGCGTCAACGCCAACGCCACCTTCCTCGACAGTTCGCTGACGGGTCAGTCCGACCTCGGCATCGATACCTCGCCGATCGGCCTTGCCGACAAGACCTACAATGCCACGGTCTTCTACGACAAGGGACCGCTGTCGCTGCGCGTCTCGTACAACCGCAAGGGTGCCTATGTAGAGCGGATCGAGCGAAACATGTATCCGGTCTACCGCGATGCCTATGGCCAGTTCGACGTCGCCGCCAGCTATCAAGTGACGCGCAACGTCCGTGTCGAGCTGCAGGGCATCAATGTCGGGAATGCGAAGACCACCGGCTACACGATGGATCCGTCCTTTCCGGCGATCTACGAATCCTCGGGCAGCCGCATCAGCCTAGGTATCCGCGGGCAGTTCTGATCCCCGGCAGGCCTCGCCGTGGGGGCGGGGCCTGCCGCGTAATCTCGTTGTGGAGCATCCCCAAGTCTCGCGTAGCACCCTTGCCGCTCTCGCTCGACGCCAGCAACAGGACGGCACTCGCGACAAGTTCAAGCCGCCCCAGGCGCCGGAGTGGAACGCCTGTGATCAGCTCTTCGTCAGCTCCCGGCGTTGCGTCAAAATAGTACCGAATAAGACGTGTTTCAGTGCCTCCCGGACGAGACGACGTTCACGCGGATGCCGCGTTCTTTCAGCTCAGGACGGCATATCAAGCACCGCTCTGCCCGAAATCGAATAGGCTTCCGCCTGACGGTCGATGATGTCGAGTTTCCCGGCTTCTTCGAATACCGCTTTGAAATCGGGCGTGGAAAGGTGCGCGTTCAACGCCGCCTGGTCTCGCCAGGCTTCAATGAGGCGGAACGAGCCGGCGGAACCTACTTCCTCCGTAACGTCGAGAAATACACAGCCGTCCCGCAGCCTGGCTGCGCTCCCCATGCGCGAAGCGATGTCCCGGAACGCCTCCACGTCGCTGAGCTGGATGCGATATGTTGCATAGATCAGGATGGTCGGGGTGTCGGTCATGTCCAAGCTCCATCGTGGCGACGGAAAAGACGATCGATCCCGTCGCGCACGTTTCCGGGATATGGACCGGCACTGGTACTGCGGGTAGAACCTACCTAAAGGTAAGTGTCAAAGAGGCTTGATGAACGTTCCCCGATCTGACCCTGCAAGTGACTGTGGCCTCGATGTCGCGCTGGCCATCATGGGCGGCAAATGGAAGCCGCTGATCCTGTATCATCTCCGCTCGGGTCCGAGGCGGTTCGGCGATCTCAAGCGGGCGGTTGCCGGCATCAGTGAAAAGGTGCTGATCCAGCAGTTGCGTGAACTCGTTTCGGCAGGCGTAGTGGTTCGTCACGATTATGCAGAGGTGCCGCCCAAGGTCGATTACACCGTCACGCCGTTCGGCACGACGCTGATCGAGGCTCTGCTGCCCCTGTGCGAGTGGGGCGTAAGGAACCGCACCCGCGCTTCGGCCATCATGACTTCGAGGGCGAGCTAGAGAGCCGTTAACTGCGCCTCGTTGCTAAGGCTTTCTCAATATTGTATCTTTTTTGAAGAGGCATCGCCGCGATGTCGGCTATTGCCGGCCGCCGTCCCGAAAGCCACCGTTCCACTGTCCTCCCTCGGCGAACATCAGACTAACGTACAGCAAGGCGAGGCTGCTGATGGCCTGACATGTTTGCGGTCAGGCGCCCGGCGACGATCCTGGTAGCTGCCGTTTGAAATGCTATTCTCCTCGCGCGTCCAAAACGCGCTCATGCCAAATCGCAGCTAAGGTTGCCGTGTGCAGCAGCGCGATGGCCAGGTTGCTCTTTACCACCGGATTGCGCCAACCGACCGCCGGTATGGTCATCAGCTTGTAGGCGATCTGCATCGGAAACAAGACGCCGGCGATGGCGATCGACAACGTCGTATTGCCCGAAGCCTGGCCGATCAGCGCGACGGCGCTGGCCATTGCGATGGTCGCGTAAAGGCATGCAAGGATACGTCGTGCAGCACTGTCGACTCCGTAGCACGCCGTCATCGCCGGCACGTCGCGCGCGATCAACACTGGAATGACCGTCACAACGATAACATTCACGAGATGAGATAGGTCAACAAGACCATGGCTTCATCCGATCAGAAGCTGGCGCATGGTGAATATATGCATCCGATGCGTACCGGTCCAGCAAGGGCGCGGCTTATGGACCCGACAACAGACACGCCTGATCGGAATTGATCAACGAGGCGCTAAATCCGATCTATAAAATATCCTTGCGAGTTAGCTAAGCTTCGAGTTCGTTAAGTATCTATAGGCCGATGTTTTTCAATCAACGATATCCCGGTTTAGCGTCCTTAGTCCGTAAGGTAGTCAGAAAAGTAGATGACCTAAAAAGTGAACAATTTTTGCTTTACCGCCGTCAGACGAGCTCATTTAAACCGGACATTGCCGACGCAAGAAACGCGAGATAGATTCTGGCCATGTGGACATTGTTCCCTTGAAATATTGTGGCGCGGGGCATCCAGGCTTTCCGCTGCGGGCCTTCCAGGTGCGCTTCGGATTACCGGACCAGTCGGGAAGCTCTCCCGCCGTATGAGGCGGAACGGGGGCGGCTGGGGGGCAACTGACTCAAAGGATATAGATTGTTGGTGCGAACTTCCTAACTTAAGTCTACGAAAGCTACCATCAACGGCGTCCCGTTGGCTGAGAGACGCTGGAGTGCTCCCGCTTATCTGGGGGAGTGACCAATGTTCCGTTTCGATCTGGAGCCTGCGATACCGCTTCTGACGGTCATCCAGAAAGGCGTTTGGACAGCCGCGACGGTGGCGACGTTTGAGCCGGCATTTCGGCAAGAGCTGAAACGGCTTCTGGTCTCGGGGCGGCCGACATCGCTGATTATCGAAATCAGAGCCACGGTGCCCAGGGATCTGCTTGTCACCAAGGCGCTGCGCGCAATGGTTGCGCGACTTGGACATCTCAACGCGGATAGAACCGCCGTGGTGTCGTCGTTGGGATTTGCAGATTTGCAAGCCGGACGCATTCCCGACCCAAATACACGGATTTTTACGTCGATCGTTCAGGCAAGGGATTGGGTGACGAACAAGCCCGGGGAAAGCCTCAGTATGACGTCAGGCAACGAGCCGAGCGATGCTAGCCCAGAAGGGTCTGTGGTCCATGTACGCGGCCCTGCAGACGTGGACTTTGTGCTTACCCCAGCCGCCGCGCTCGAAACGGCTAGGCGTATCAGCGATGCAGCGGTGGAAGTGCTTCTCGAAACCGCGAGCGCGACGGCTCAGCGCGTCATTCCGATGTAAGCAGTTCCAAAGCCCGGACGCCTGATTTGGTGCCAGCACTGGAGTGACGCTGAGGATGGAAAGCCTCTGCATCGCATCATTGCTTGATCATGACACGCGCACTTGGCGCCACCGGCCGGAGGTTCGCCACGGTGAACCTCAGGCCGTGTTGTGTGCGCTGGGACCGGAAATTCCCAATGTCACCCGCCGAGCGCTTTGGCGATCGCCGCGGTCGCGAGGGGGCGCATGACGGCATAGCCTTGCGGGGTCGGGTGGACGCCGTCGGTTGCGTAGCCGGGCTTCATCGCCCCCGCCGGCGTCGAGAGTGCGGCGTGATAATCGACATAGGTGAAGCCATTGGCTTTGGCATAGCCGCGCAGCCAGTCGTTGAGCGCGGCGATCTGCGGGACCGGGCGTTTGTCGGGGCTCCAGGGAAAGGCGGCGGCGGGGGGAACCGAGGCGAGGATCACCTTGATCCCGTGCGCGCGCGCGAGTTCGGCCATGCTCCGGATATTGCCTTCGACGGTCTCTATCGTTGCGGCACCGGTGTTGCCGGCGATGTCGTTGGTCCCGGCCATGATGTGGACTGCCCGCGGTTTGAGCGCGATGACATCGCTGCGGAACCGGACGAGCATCTGCGGGGTCGTCTGCCCGCTGATCCCGCGATCGACCACGCCGTTCGAGAACAATGCCGCGTCGGCATGGATCCAGTTGTCGGTGATCGAATCGCCCATGAACACGACGCGGACCGTCTTGCCGGCGAGCGCGCGATTATCCGCCGCGTAACGGCACAACTGGCCAAAGTCGCGGGTCAGCATATGCCGTTTCCACGCTGCCCAGCCGGCTGCATCGGCCGGTGCTGGATGTTGCGGGCAGGGGTCGGCGACGATACCCACCGGATCGCTGGCATAGGGCGTGTCTGCGTCACTCGTCTGCGCGACGACGGAGATCGGCAACACGCCAAGTATCATTGGCAAGAGCCAGTGTTTCATCGCCATGCGGTGGATCCTTTCCTGTGTCCTGCGGCGCCCTCGACCGACGCGATTATATAATCACCGCAATTTATCATACAAACCTTGTTACCGCTATCGGATCAGGCAATACAGCGGCGCTACGCGACCGGAGCTTATCGGTTGCGAGGCTAGAGGGGACGGAACTGGTGGGGAAGAGGGTGGTCTTGACGAGCGCGATCGCGTTGCTCGCCCTGTCGGCGCATCCCCGTCCCGCAGCGTCGCACGCCGAGGTTTCTCCGGCTCGTGCGCCCTATGCGTGGCGCAACGTCCGGGTCGGTGGCGGCGGCTTCGCGCCCGGCATCATCTTCAGCACCGTCGAGCGTGGGCTCGCCTATCTGCGTACCGACATGGGCGGCGCCTATCGCTGGGACGCGGCCGCGCGTGCCTGGCTGCCGTTGCAGGACGGCAATGCCGTCAGCAGCTATATGGGGATCGAGAGCATTGCCGCGGATCCGGTCGATGCGGATGTCGTGTATCTCGCGGCGGGCATGTCGGCGCGGGGCGAAGCGGCGATCTGGCGATCGGACGACCGTGGCGCGCGGTGGCGGATCACGCCGGTACCGTTCGCGATGGGCGGCAACGAGGATGGCCGCGGCCTTGGCGAACGGCTTGCGATCGACCCGCATCGCCCGGCGACGCTGATGTTCGGGTCACGCCATGACGGCCTGTCGCGAAGCGACGATTCGGGTGCGCATTGGCGAAAGGTCGACAGCTTTCCGGTTGGGGGGCTCGGCAAACCGGTACAGCCCCGCGCAACGCATGGCGGGCTGAGTTTCGTCCTGTTCGATCGCGCGCATCGCGGGCGGATCTTCGTCGGCCAGGCGGACCCCGGCGCGCATCTGTTCCGGTCCGATGACGGTGGTGCGTCGTGGCGCACCGTGTCCGGAGGGCCTGATGACAGCATGCGCGCGGTGAAGGCCGTGCTCGGCGCGGACGGCGTCCTGACGATGACGTTTTCCAACGCGATCGGGCCGAACGGGATCACGCGAGGCGGTGTCTGGCGATATGATCCCGCGACCAATGCGTGGACGGACGTGACCCCCGACAAGCGCCCGGATGCGCCGGCGGGAGGCTATATGGGCGTGGCGGTGTCGGCGCAGGATCCGCGCGTCATCGCCGTCAGTACCGTCAATCGCTATCGCCCCGTCGACACCGTCTGGCGATCGAGCGACGCGGGTGCGCATTGGGACCAGCTCTACCAGCGCAGCACGCGCGATGTGACGCAGACCCCGTTCCTTGCGTTCGATGGCCCGGCGGATTTCGGGCACTGGATCGCCGGGCTTGCGATCGATCCGTTCGACCCGGGCCACGCCGCCTATGTGACCGGCGCGACGCTGTACGAGACACGCGCTTTCGACCGACCCGGTGCCATGCCGTGGAAGCCCTGGACACGGGGTATCGAGCAGACCGCGATCATCACGCTGATCAGCCCGACGGGGGGCGCACCGTTGATCTCGGGGTTCGGCGATATTGCGGGATTCCGTCACGACGATCTGACGGTTTCACCGCCCAACAGCCACCGTAACCCCTATCTGACCAACACCAACACGCTCGATTATGCGGGACTGGCGCCGGCGGTGGTCGTCCGCAGTGGCAGCAGCCATAGTCGCGAGGTCGCGGGCGCGAGCCTGGCCTGGTCGCAGGATGGGGCCCGGAGCTGGCGACCCCTCGTCACGCCCGGCAGGGGCGCGTCCGAACGGACCGGCGATGCGCCGATCATCGTCTCGGCAGACGGTGCGGCGTTTATCGTCGAGACCGAACAGCCAGTCCTGACCCGCGATCGCGGGCAGACCTGGGTCCGGATCCAGGGTCTTCCGGCGGGGCATCGGCCGGTCGCCGACAAGGTCGACCCATCCCGCTTCTACGTCGTCGACACGCTGAACAACCGCGTGTTGCGCAGCACGGACGGCGGCGCGCATTTCACGCCCGTCGCTGCACAGGGCCTCCCCGCTGACCTTTCGAGCGCGCAGGGCCGCAACCGGGAGGCGCAGAGTCCGCTGCTAGCGACGCCGGGCACGGCGGGCCTGCTGTGGCTCAACCTTGGCGGCGACCTGTATCGCTCGGTCGATGGCGGCGTGCATTGGGCGCGGGTCGGGGCAGGGTTGCGCGTCGCGCAATTCGGTCTGGGCAAGGCGGCAGCCGGCGCCCGCTGGCCGGCACTTTACGCGATCGGCCAGCAGGCCGGACAGGATGCGGTGTGGCGATCGATTGATGGGGCGACGACGTGGCATCGGATCAACGACGACCGGCATCAATGGGGACTGCGCTTTCGCGTGATCAGCGGCGATCCGCGGATCTTTGGCCGCGTCTATATCGGCACCGACGGCCGCGGCGTCGTCTATGGCGATCCGGTCGCCCGGAACAAGAAGAGCTGAGGGGATGACGATGAAACGACAGGCTCTGCTGCTTGCTTGGACGATGTCCGCGCTGGTGACCGCCGCACATGCGCAACAGGCGACGCCGGTGCCGCACGTCGAGACGAAGGCCGGACGTCATGCTCTCATTGTCGACGGCGCGCCCTTCCTGATGCTCGGCGCGCAGGTCAATAACTCGAGCAACTACGCCTCCGCGCTGCCGAAGGTCTGGCCGATGCTCGAGCGGATCCATGCGAACACCGTCGAGATTCCCGTTGCCTGGCAACAGATCGAACCGATCGAGGGGCAGTTCGATTTCTCGTTCGTCCAGACGCTGCTCGATGAGGCGCGCACGCATGACAAGCGGGTCGTCCTGCTCTGGTTCGGAACGTGGAAGAATACCGCGCCGGGCTACACGCCCGACTGGGTCAAGCTCGACAATCGCCGCTTTCCCCGGATGAAAGACAAGACGGGGCAGGATCATTCCGTCCATACGCCGCTCGCCCGGTCGACGCTCGAGGCCGACAAGCGCGCCTTTGTACGCCTGATCAGCTATCTCAAGGAGCATGATCCGCAGAATACGGTCATCCTCGTCCAGCCCGAAAACGAGGTCGGCAGCTACCGCGTCCCGCGCGACTATAGCCCGGCGGCGAACGTGCTGTTCGCGAAGCCCGTGCCCGCGGCGCTGACGCGCAAGCTCGGCAAGCCCGCCGGAAGCTGGACCGCGCTGTTCGGCGCGCAGGCCGACCGCGCGTTCAACACCTGGCATACGGCACGATATGTCGACGAGATCGCTGCCGCGGGCAAGGCGGTCAAGCCGATCCCGATGTACGTCAACGCATCGCTGGCCGGACCATCCAACGTGCCCGATCCGACCGGCGTCGCCAGTGGCGGGCCGCAGCAGGACGTGCTCGACATCTGGAAGGCCGCAGCGCCGTCGATCGATTTCGCCGCGCCAGACATCTATGACCGTGCGAGCGAGAACGTCGCGCAATATCTCGATAAATATGCGCGGCCCGACAATGCACTGATGGTTCCCGAAATCGGCAATGCCCGCGAATTCGCGCGCTATTTCTACGGGGCGCTGGGTCGTGGCGCGATCGGCTACGCGCCGTTCGGGATGGATGATACCGGCTACGTCAACTATCCGCTCGGCGCCCGGTCTCTGGACGAGGCGACGCTCGACGCGATCGCCAAGCCCTATGCCCTGTTCGCCGGCATGGCGCGTGAGTGGGCGAAGATCGCGTTCGAGCGTCCGACCTGGGGCGTTTTCAAACCCGACGACAATACGCCCCGGTCGACCGTGATGGGCGACTGGACGATCGCTGCGACCTGGGGCGAATGGCAGTTCGGTCAGAAGGACTGGACCTGGATCAAGACCGAGCCCGCGCCATGGGGCAACGAGCCCGTTGGCGGCGCGGCGATCGCGCACGTGTCCGCCAATGTCTTCTTGGTCGCCGGCGATCATGTCCGGCTCAACTTCGGCGCGCGATCGGGCGGCCCTGCAAACGGCCTCGTTCTGCGCGTCGAGGAGGGGCATTTTCGGGACGGTGTCTGGGTGCGCGACCGGATCTGGAACGGCGACCAGACTGATTACGGAATCAACCTGATCGAGCCCGTGCTGCTTCGCGTCACGATGGGCGCATATCGCTGAAACGTTACCGATCGACGCGCCGCGGGCTGCGTCGGCACTGTTGGAGAGTAAGATGACCAAGCCATTCCTGACCCTGTTGCTGGCGAGCAGCGCGATCGCCTCCGCGCACGCCGCTGCACCCGGCGGATACGAGAAGATCGACGGCGGCATTGCCGTGACCCCCGCAGGCGGCGCGACCGCGCGCGTAGAGGTCACGGTTCACGGCGACGGGATCATCCACGTCGTCGCCGCCCCGACGAGTTCGATCGGCGTGACCCGCACCACGAGCCTGATGGTGCCGAGCCCCCCAAAGGCGGGCGCGTATACGGTGACGGAGCGGGAAGGGCATGTCCTCATCAAGACGACGCGGGATACGGCGGACGTCGACCTTGCGACCGGGCATGTCCGGTTCCTCGACGCCACCGGCAAGACGGTGCTCGACGAGGCCAATACGCGCCGCTTCCTGCCGAAGACGGTTGACGGGCGGCAATATGTCACGGCGTCGCAGCAGTTCAACCGCGGTACCAGCGAGGCCTTTTACGGGCTCGGCCAGCATCAGAACGCGCAGATGGATTATAACGGCGAGGACGTCGAACTCGCGCAGCACAACATGGACATCGCCGTGCCCTTCCTGGTTTCGACCGGCAAGTACGGCATCCTTTGGGACAATGACGGGATCACTCGGTTCGGCAATCCGAAGCCTTATGATCTGGTCGGCGCGGGAACCGACACGGGCCTGCGCGTGACGAGCAACGGCAAGCCGGGCTTCACCGCCAACTATTATCTCGACGGCAAGCTGGCGGTCACGCGCCAGGAAGCCACGATCAACTATCAGTATATCAAGGATCAGGCGAACTGGCCCGAGGCGGCCAAAGCCCGCACGGTGGCGGCAACCGGCGGCCAGAACACGGCCGGCAACGCGGCCCAGACGCAGCGGGTCGTATGGACCGGCCGCGTGACGCCCGACCAGACGGGCGATCATAAATTTCAGCTCTATGGCTCGAGCTATTTCAAGGTGTTCGTCGACGGGCGCGAGGTGCTCAACCGCTGGCGGCAGAACTGGAATCCCTGGTACGCCAATTTCGACCTGCCGATGACCAAAGGCAAGGCGGCCGAGATCCGCATCGAATGGGATCCGAACGCGGGATACATCGCGCTGCTCCATAATGATCCGCTGCCCCAGGCCGATCGCCACTCGGCCTGGTTCACCAGCGACGTCGCGCGGTCGGTCAATTATTGGTACGTGCCCGGCAGCGATATGGACGACGTGATTGCGGGCTATCGCAAGCTGACCGGCAAGGCCGTCATGATGCCCAAATGGGCCTATGGTTTCTGGCAGTCGCGCCAGCGCTACAATACGCAGGACGAGGTCGTCGACGTGGTCCGCAAGTATCGCGACCTCCGCATCCCGCTCGACAACATCGTCCAGGACTGGTTCTACTGGCCCGAAAATGCCTGGGGCAGCCACCAGTTCGACAAGACGCGCTTTCCGGAGCCGCAGAAGATGGTCGACCAGCTCCACGATCTGAACGCGAACTTTATGATCTCCGTCTGGCCGAAATTCTACCCGACCACCGACAATTACAAGGAGCTGGCGGCCAAGGGTTTCACCTATGACGGCAATCTGAAGATGGCGAACAAGGACTGGGTCGGGCCCGGCTATGCCAATACCGACTATGATCCCTATGCGCCCGAGGCGCGGACGATCTTCTGGCGGCAGATGCGCGACAGCCTCGCCAAGTTCGGCATCGATGCCTGGTGGCTCGATGCGTCGGAGCCGGACATCCATTCGAACCTGTCGATCCCCGAGCGGATCGCGGCGATGGGGCCGACCGCGCGCGGGCCGGCGGAGGAATACTTCAACAGCTTCCCGCTGGTTCATGTCGGCGCGGTTTATGACGGCTGGCGCCAGTACAAGCCCGATGTCCGGCCGTTCATCCTGACCCGTTCGGGCTTTGGCGGACTGCAGCGCGAGGGGGCCGCGATCTGGTCGGGTGATGTCGCCAGCCGCTGGTATGACCTGCGCACGCAGGTGTCCGCCGGCGTCAATGCGTCGATGTCGGGCATACCCAACTGGACGCACGATATCGGCGGCTTCGCGCTCGAGGATCGCTATGCGAGCAAGACGCCCAAGCCTGCCGATCTCGACGAATGGCGCGAGCTCAACCTGCGCTGGTTCCAGTTCGGCGCGTTCAGCCCGTTGTTCCGCAGCCATGGTGAGAGCCCGTACCGCGAGATTTACGAGATCGCGCCCGAGGGCACGCCGATGCGCGCCTCGATGCTCTGGTATGATCAGCTTCGCTATCGTCTGATGCCGTATATCTACACGCTCGCTGCGGAGACGTGGTTCAAGGACGGCAGCATCATGCGGGGCATGGTGATGGATTATCCCGACGACGTGAAGGCGCGCCGGATCAACGACCAGTATATGTTCGGCCATGCGTTCCTGGTCGCGCCGGTCACCGACTACAAGGCACGCTCGCGGTCGGTGTATCTGCCGGGTGCAGCAACGCTCTGGTATGATTTCCAGTCCGGCCAGACGTATCGCGGCGGCCAGACGATCACAGCGCCCGCGCTCTATACGCGCATGCCGCTGTTCGTGAAGGCGGGGGCGATCGTGCCGATGGGGCCTGTCCGCCAGCATGTCGATGACCTGCCCGACGCACCCGTGACGGTGACCGTCTATACCGGCGCCAGCGGACAGTTCAGCCTGTACGAGGATGACGGTCGCAGCGAGCAATATCGCGGCGGTGCGTTTGCGCGCATTCCGATGCGGTATGACGATGCAGCGGGCACGCTGTCGCTCGGTGCGCGCGAGGGCAAGGGCTTCAAGGGCATGGCGACATCCCGCACGATCAACGTGCGCTGGATCACGCCCGGCAAGCCGGTGACCGACGCCGATACCGCCGATGCGACGGTGACCTATGCGGGCAAGGCGATCACGGTGCAGCGCCCGCGTTGATGGCCGCGCGAGGGGGCACGGACGCGAAATCCCTTCGGGCCTGAACAGTCGCGGCGGACATCTGGACGCCGCAACGAATGCCGGGCTAGATCGGGCGAAACGAGACCAGGAGGGACGGCATGCGCCGGCCGTCCAGAGACGGCATGTAGAGAGAGAAATGTGATGATGACGCGCGGTACCCGATCGCTCCTGAACGTCTTGCTGCGCAGCGCGGTGCTAGTCGGTGTAATCGGGGTTTCGCCCGCGCTGGCGCAAACGACGAACAACGCGCCCGCGGCGGCGGCGGCGAAGACCGATGCGCCGGTCGCGCGGCCGTGGATGGATACGAGTCTCGATCCGTCCGTCCGCGCCGATCTCATCCTCAAGGAGATGACGCTCGACGAGAAGCTGCAGCTGACCTTCGGCTATTTTTCGACCGATGCCGCCTGGCTCAAGACGCCGACCAAGAACTGGGAATTTCCGAAGGACGGCTTGCCGGGATCCGCGGGGATCGTTCCGGGCATCGCGCGGCTGGGTATCCCGAGCCAGTGGCAGACCGATGCGGGGGTCGGTGTCGCCAGCCAGCGCAGCGCAACCCCGCGGCTGCGGACGTCGTTGCCATCGGGAATATTGACCGCGGCGACGTGGAACCCGGCGCTCGCCGAAGCCGGTGGCGCGATGATCGGCAACGAGGCGTTCCTGTCGGGCTTCAACGTGCAACTGGCGGGCGGCATGAACCTGCTGCGCGAACCCCGTAACGGCCGGAATTTCGAATATGGCGGCGAGGATCCGCTGCTCGCGGGCGTCATGACGGGGCATGCGATCAAGGGAATCCAGTCCGAGCATGTCGTCTCGACGATGAAGCATTACGCGTTCAACGGGCAGGAAACCAACCGCTTCACGATCGATCACCGCATCGGTGAGCAAGCGGCGCGCCAGTCGGATCTGCTGGCGTTCCAGATCGCCAACGAGATCGGTCAGCCGGGTTCGGTGATGTGCTCGTACAATCGCGTCAACGGTCATTATGCGTGCGAGAACGACTGGCTGCTGAACACGGTCCTGAAGAAGGACTGGGGGTTCAAGGGCTATGTGATGTCGGACTGGGGGGCTGCCCATTCGACGACGGAAGCCGCCAATGCCGGGCTCGACCAGCAGTCGGGCTGGGCGTTCGATCGGTCGCCCTATTTCTCCGAAGCGCTGCGCGAGGCGGTCAATAACGGCCATGTCAGCACGGCGCGCGCGGACGACATGGCCCGGCGCGTGCTGTGGGGGATGTTCTCGGTGGGCGCATTCGATACGCCGGTCCGCGGCGATCGCGCGACGACGATCGACTATGCAGCGCACGCGGCGGTCACGCGCAGCGATGCCGAGGAGGGCATCGTCCTGCTGAAGAACGACGCCAATCTGCTGCCCCTGGCGAAAACGGCGAAGTCGATCCTGCTCATCGGTGCGCATGCCGATGTCGGCGTGTTGTCGGGCGGCGGATCGTCGCAGGTCTATTCTCACAACGCGCCGACCAGCGGCCTGATCGTGCCGGACGAGTTCAACAAGGGCTTTCCCGGCCCCAAGACCTATCACGCATCGTCGCCCATGACTGCGCTGCAGGCCAGAACCGGTGCTCGCGTCACCTATCTCGACGGCAAGGATCCGCGCGCGGCTGCGGCTGCGGCGCGCAAGGCCGATATCGTGATCGTCTTTGGCGAACAGTGGACGGGCGAGTCGATCGACGTCCCCGACCTGGCGTTGCACGATGCGCAGAATGCGCTGATCGACGCGGTCGCCCGCGCCAACCGCAAGACCGTCGTGGTGCTCGAGACGGGCGGGCCGGTCGTGATGCCGTGGCTGTCGAAGGTCGGCGCGGTGATCGAGGCCTGGTATCCGGGCACGGCGGGCGGCGAGGCGATCGCGCGCATTCTGACCGGCGAGGTCAATCCGTCGGGTCGCCTTCCCGCGACCTTCCCCGCGTCGCTGTCGCAACTGCCGCGCCCGGTTCTGGAAGGCGACCCGAAGCTCGACCGCGACGCACATCCGATGGGCAATTACGACATCGAAGGCGCCGCCATCGGCTATAAGTGGTTCGACAAGACCGGCCGCAAGCCGCTGTTCCCGTTCGGCTACGGCCTGTCCTATACCCGGTTCGCACTCGGCGGTCTGAAGGCCGACGCAAAGGGCAAGGGCATCGCCGCGACGTTCGCGGTCCGCAACACCGGGTCTGTCGCAGGCAAGACCGTCGCTCAGGTCTATGTCGCGGCGCCGGGCTGGGAAGCGCCCAAACGGCTCGGCGCGTTCAAGAAGGTCGATCTGGCACCGGGGGCGAGCCAGTCGGTGGCGACGATGATCGACCCGCGCCTGCTCGCGACCTTCGATACGGCAACCGCGACGTGGAAGATCGCGGAGGGCGACTATCAGGTCATGCTGGCCGACTCCGCGGTGAGCATCGCGCAGACGGTCACCGTGCATCTGCCGGCGCAGACGCTCGACAGCCGGGGGAAATAGTCGACGGCGCGGGGGCTGTCGCGCGGCGGCGGACGCTGACCACGACCGCGACCAGTCCCAGCGCCGACGCCCCGGCACCCGCAAGCGCGACCATCGGATAGCCGAGGCCTGCCGCGATGACGCCGCCGCCAAGCGCTGCGCCGATCGCGTTGCCCAGGTTGAACGCACCGATGTTCATCGCCGAGGCGAGGTTCGGCGCGTCGGCGGCGGCGTGCATGACGCGGACCTGAAGCGGGGGGACGAGCGCGAAGCTGGCGACACCCCACAGGAAGATGAGGATCGCGGTCGGCACCTTGAACGGCATCAGCACGGCGAAGGCGACCAGGATCGCGGTCAGCAGCGCAAGCGTCACGACCAGCGTCCGGTCGACCGAGCGATCGGCGAACCGCCCGCCGAGCCAGTTGCCGACCGTCAGGCCGACGCCGTAGGTCACCAGCATCGCGGTGACATAGCCGAGCGACGCCTGCGTCACCTCGCGCAGGATCGGCGTGATATAGGTGAAGACGGTGAACATCGCGCTGGCGCCAACGACCGTCAGGCCGAGCGCACCCAGCACCGGCCCGCGCGTGAGGACGCTCAGTTCAGCCCTCGGGTCCGTACCGATCGGCGCGGGCAAGGCGGGAAGCGTCAGCCGAAGCGCCGCCATCGTCGCGAAGCCCAGCACCGAAATACCCCAGAACGATGTGCGCCAGCCGAGGTGATCGCCTGCCCATGTCGCGAGCGGGACGCCGACGACATTGGCAATGGTCAGCCCCATGAACATCGCTGCGACCGCCCCGGCCCGGCGTTCGGGCGGCACAAGGCTGGCGGCGACGATCGCCCCGACCCCGAAGAACGCGCCGTGGTTGAACGACGTCAGGATCCGCGCGGCCATCAGCATGCCGTACCCCGTGGACACAGCGGCCAGCAGATTACCGACCGTGAAGATGCCCGCCAGCATGATCAGCAGCGTCCGCCGCGGCACGCGCCCGGTCGTCAGCGTCATCAGCGGCGCGCCGATGACCACGCCCAGCGCATAGGCACTGATGAGCAGGCCCGCTGTCGGGATCGAAACGCCGAGATCGCCGGCGATCACGGGGAGCAGCCCCATCGGCGCGAATTCGGTCACGCCGATGCCGAACGCACCGACGGACAGGGCCAGAAGCCCGGGGTTCAATTTCATCACTATGTTCCTAATGATTTGGGCGGTTCGGACCGTCGACGGACTTGGCCAGGCGAAACCCTCTCGTTGACGATAGGACGGCAGGTGTGGCTGGAACTGCAGCCCCGATGATCCCGATCGCGACTTAACCCGGCTTCGATTTCGAGGCATAAATAGGGCAACGCGCTCGGCGTTATTAGGGGGCGATGTGACGAAGGACCTTTGACTTGAACACAAAGACGGGAATGGGGGCGGATCGGGCCCGTGCGCTCGAGATCTTCGCCGTGGTCATGCGCGAGGGAAGCTTTTCGGGGGCGGGACGCGTGCTCGGACTGACGCCGTCCGCGGTGGCGCGGGCGATCGACCGGATCGAGGCCCGGCTCGGCGTCCGGCTGCTCCTGCGGTCGACCCGTGCGCTGACCCCGACGGCCGAGGGGCAGGCCTATCTCCAGACGGCGCGTCGGATCCTCGCCGACCTCGATGATGCCGAACAGCAGATCGCCGATCAGGGCGCGCCCCGGGGACGGCTGCGGATCAGTGCCGCGCTGTCGCACGGGCGGTTGTGCGTCGTCCCGCTGCTCGGCGCATTTGCCGAGGCCTATCCGCATATCCTCGTCGATATCGCGTTGACCGACACGATCGTCGACGTTGCGGCGGGGCAGGCGGACGTCGCGATCCGCTTCGGTCCGCTGGTCGACAGCCTGTTGACCGCCCGGAAGCTCGGCGAGAGCCGGCGGGTGATCGTCGCGGCACCCGACTATCTCGCGCGGCGTGGTACCCCGACCAAGCCCGAGGACTTGCACCGGCACAATTGCCTGAATTTCAACTTCCGGCGAGTCGAACCCGTCTGGCCGTTCCGCGTCGATGGGGTAGACATGGCGCTCGTCGTGACCGGCAATATCGAAGCCAATAACGGCGAAACACTGGGGCAGCTGGCCGCCGCGGGGGTCGGGATCGCGCGGGTCGGTGCGTTCAGCGTCGTCGACGATATCGCCGCAGGCCGTCTCGTCCCGCTCTTCGAGGCGTATAATCCGGGCGACGTCGAACATATCCACGCGCTGTTCGTCGGCGGCACCAACACGCCGGCCCGCGTGCGGGTGTTCGTCGACTTTCTCGCGGAACGCCTCCGGGGGTGATCGTCGCGCCGGTGTGCCGGGAGAGGCTATTGGTCCGCGGCCATCCCGGGTCGCGCAGGCGTCTGCCGGTGACCGCTGAGATCGGATCCGGCATCGACGGCAAAGCGGCGGTTCCAGATCGTCGCGGCCGCCGACACCGCCGTCACGACCAGGAAGGCGAGGGTGAAATCGGCGAGCACCGGGCGTGTCGTGCCCGATCCGAGCATGCCGACATGCAACGCGGCCGCGCCGACGCAGATGCCGAGCGAGAGCATGAGCTGCTGGAACGTAGCGTAGAAGCTCGTCGCGCTGCTCATCCGTGACGAGGGAATCTCGTCATAGGCGATCGTGTTGTAGGCGGAGAACTGGAACGACATGAAGAAGCCGGAGAGCATCAGGACGCCAAAGATGACGGGGATGGGCCAGTCGGGGCGGAACAGCCCGCACACCGCATAGCCGCCGCTCGAACACAGGCCGCCGACGATCAGGCTATTGCGGAATCCGAACCGTCGCAGCACGCGGGGGGCGAGGCTCTTCATCATCAGCGAACCGATCGCCCCGGCGATCGTGATGGCGCCGCTCGCCGCCGCGGTCATGCCGAAGCCGAGCTGGAGCATCATCGGCAACAGGAACGGTTGCGCGCCTTGCGTGATCCGCGTCAGCGATCCGCCGATCACCGACAGGCGGAAGGTCGGGATCCGCATCAGCGACAGGTCGAGGATCGGATCGCTGCGGCGTCTGGCATGGCGGATATAGCCCACGCCCGCGACCAGGCCGATCGCGATGAGCCCGACGGCCTGCGTCAGTTCGCCCGTGCGGCTGGTCATCTCGAACCCGAACAACAGGCACCCGAGCGACACGCCCGACAGGATGAAGCCGGGGACGTCGAAGCGTGCCGGGCGATCCTCGCGCACATCGCCGATATAGCGGGTGACAAGCACCACGCCGAGCATGCCGATCGGGATGTTGAGGTAGAAGATCCAGCGCCAGTCCAGATAGGTGACGATCGCGCCCCCGACCGGCGGCCCCAGGATCGGACCGATCAGCGCGGGCATGATCAGCCACGACATGGCCTGCACCATGTCTTCCTTGGCCACGCTGCGAAGCAGGACGAGACGCCCGATCGGGATCATCATTGCGCCGCCCAGACCTTGCAGGAACCGCGCGCCCATCATGAACGACAGGCTGGTCGCCTGCCCGCACAGGATCGAACCGCCGACGAAGATCAGGATCGCGGCCCGGAACACGGTGCGCGATCCGAACCGGTCGGCGAGCCGCCCGCTCGCAGGGATGAAGATCGCCAGCGCCAGCAGATAGGAGGTGAGTGCCGATCCCATGCTCGTCGCGGGCACGCCGAAATCGCGCGCCATGGTCGGCAATGCCGTCGCGAGCACGGTGGAATCCATCTGCTCCATGAACAGCGCACAGGCGATGATCAGCGCGGTGACGCGGTAGTTGCTCGGCGTGTGCGCAGGCGCTCCGGCGTCGCGCGGGACCCGGGCGATCGTGTCGGCGGCCGGGACGATGCCGTCGCGGACTTCGCTGTTGATCGCGGCGAGCCCCCGCCGGCGAAGCCTCATGCCTGCCACCCGCCGCCCAGCGCCCTGAAGACATCGACCTGACGATCGATCAACAATGCGTCGGACGCGGCGAGGTTGGCCTGGGCCGTGGTCAGCGCCGCCTGCGCGGTCAGCAGCGACAGGAAATCGGTTCGGCCAAAGCGATAGAGCGTGCCCGCCTGGCCGGCGGCGGTCGCAGCGCTCGCCTGCGCCCGCGACAGTGCGGCGTTGCGGTCGCCTTCGCGCGCATAGGCCGACAGCGCGGTCTCGGTTTCGCGCAACGCCTCCAGCATCGTCGAATCGAACTGCGCCAGTGCCTGATCCGCCGAAGCGCCGGCCTGCGCGATTCGTGCGCGGACGACCGGGCGGTTCGGAAAGCTCCAGCTGATGAGCGGGCCGAGCCCCAGGTGAAACGCGCTGGTGGATCCCAGCGTCGAGATCGGACCGGTGAACCCGGCGGATCCCCCCAGGCTGACCTGCGGATACAGGTCGGCGGTGGCGATGCCGATCCGCGCGGTCGCCGCGGCCAGTGCGCGTTCGGCCTGACGAATATCGGGCCGGCGGCGGATCAGTGCGGCGCCGTCGCCGATCGGCAGCGGCCGGGTCAGCGCGGGGGGCTTCGCGCAGGTCGCGACCTCGGCGGGATAGGCGGCGGGTGCCCGACCCATCAGCGTCGCCAGCCGGTAGAGCGCGGCGGTGCGCGTCGCGACCTGCGACGGGATCAACGCCTCGCTCTGGTCGACCGCGGTCCTTGCCCGCGTGACGTCGAACGCCGTGCCGCGCCCACCACGTTGCAGGCGGCGCGTGACGTCGAGCGTCTGGCGCTGGAGGGCAAGTACCCGGCTGTTGGCGGCGAGCACCATGTTCGCCGTGCACACCGCGGCATAGCTGCGCGCGGTTTCGGCAGCGACGGTCACGCGGACGTCGTCGCGCGCGGCGGCGACCGCCTGCGCATCGCCCTGCGCGGCTTCGATCGCGCGCCGGATGCGCCCCGACAGGTCGAGCGGATAGGCGAGGGTGATGCCGAGATTGGCGTCAAGCGTTCCGGGCAGGTTGCCGCGGCTCGCATAGGGCCGGTCGATCGACGTACCGCCGCCGATCGTGGTCGACAGCGTCCGCCCGGCGGCAACCTCCGCAACGACCGCGTCGGCACGGCGGAGATTGGCATCGGCAGCGCGCAGATCGGTGTTCGCCGCCAGCGCCTCGGCGACGAACGCGTCGAGGCGGGGATCGCCATAGAGTTGCCACCAGTGATCGGGGAGGGGGGCATCGACGAACGCGGCCTCGTGACCGCTGTCGAACGCGCCCTGCGCGGCGGGCATCGCGGCGACGGCGCGATCGGGACGTACATAGTCCGGGCCGGCGGTGGTGCAGG